>NZ_JBFLUG010000006.1:0-125956 GCF_041008525.1 Parafrankia sp. FMc2
GGGCCTCGCGGAACTCATGCCGGACCTTCACGGTCGAGCGAGCAGGGCGATGGCCCGGTGGGGACCAGGGGCGTGTCCGAACTCTCCCATTCGCGAGTTCCGACACGAGGAAGGTGCACCAGTGAGCACACGCGACCGGGCGGGACGGCCGGGATCCTCCACCGTGACGGGGCCCGTGGCCGAGGGCGGCGACGCGAGGCCGGGCGAGTCGCAGCGCCGCCGCCCCGCGGCGCTCTGGGACAGGGTGAAGTTCCTGCTTCTGCTCGGGGCGCTCTTCGCCTTCGTGGTGGCCGCGGACGTCTCGGGCAACCCACTGATGACGTGGGGCGACGCGATTCGCATCCAGGCGGAGTCGAGCTGGTGGATCCTGGCGCTGTTCGGCCTCGAGGTCGTCCACCAGATCCACATCTTTCTCGGCGAGCGGTCCGCGGGTTACTACCGCTTCTGGATGGAGAAGGTCTTCGGGCGCGCCGAGCGCCGTCTGCAGCGCCTGAACGACTGGAACCGGTACCGGGTCAGCCGCGCACTTAAGATCGTCGTGACGCTGGCGCTGTTCCTGTTCATCTACGCGCGGATCGTCGACGAGTCCCTCTTCGAGGCGACGGTCGGGCTGCCCGGCGCGGCCTGGGGCGCGATTCCCTACGTGCTGCAGATCGTGATGCTGATGCTGGTCGTCGTCGGCCAGTTCGTTGCGATCTTCTGGTTCCTGTCCAAGGGCGGCGTCGAGGTCTACTTCCCGGAGGACATCAGGACACGGTTCGCCGACGTGTGGGGCCAGGACCACGTCGTCGGGCGGGTCCGGGAGAACGTGTTCTACCTTGAACGCCCGGAGGAGATCGAGGACCGGGGCGGTTACGTTCCGGGCGGCATCCTGTTGTGGGGCCCGCCGGGAACCGGTAAGACGCTGATCGCGGAGGCGGTCGCCGGCGAGACCGGCAAACCCTATGTCTTCGTCGACCCGGGTGCCTTCTCTGCGATGTTCGTCGGCGTCGGCATTCTGAAGGTGAAGTCGCTGTTCCGCAAACTGCGGAAACTGTCGCTGCGGTACGGCGGCGTGATCGTGTTCTTCGACGAGGCCGACACCCTGGGCAACCGTGGCCAGCTCGCCACCGGCTTCGGGGGGAAGCTCGGCGGCGTGACCCCGTTTGCCGCCGGTGCCGCCCGCAGGGGCGGGTCCGGCGGCGGCCGCGACGTCTTCTCCACCGGGCACGCCGCCTTCGGGGTGCCGGCGGGCGCGGCGTCGGTGGACGCCTGCAACGGCTTCTCCTACCTCGACACCTTCGCCCAGGCGCAGATCGCCCGCGACCACGCGCAGCGGGACAACTTCGTCATGGGCGGAATGGGTGGCGGCGGGGGAAACATGGACGGGACCCTGCAGGCGCTGCTCACCGAGATGTCGGGCCTGAAGAAGCCGCGCGGCTTCCTGAACCGGGTCGTGCGGCGCACCCTCGGCATGCGCCCGAAGCCGCCGCCGAAGTACCGCATCCTGGTCATGATGGCGACGAACATGCCCCAGTCGCTGGACGAGGCCCTGCTGCGCCCCGGCCGCATCGACCGGATCTACAAGGTCGGCTACCCCAGCAAGGAAGGCCGGATCCGCACTTTCGAGGGCTATCTGGCCAAGGTGAACCACGAGCTGACGGCCGAGCAGATCGAGCGGCTCGCGATCATGAGCCCCGAGGCGACCGGCGCCACCATCAAGGACACGGTCAACGAGGCTCTCGTCCAGGCGATCAAGGATGGCCGCGAGGTCATCACCTGGCAGGACATCCTTCGCGCCCGGGTGATCAAGGAGTACGGCCTCGCCGACGACCACGAGCACATCGCCCGCGAGCGGCACAGCATCGCGCTGCACGAGGCCTGCCACGCCGTCGTCGCCTACCGCACCCAGCGTGGCCGCGTCATCGACCTGGCGACCATCGAGCGCCGCGGGGGAGTCGGCGGCTTCGTCGCGCACGTCGCCGTCGAGGACCGCATGTTCATGTGGAAGTCGGAGATCGAGATCCAGGTCATGGTGTCGCTCGCCTCGCTGGCCGGCGAACGGATGTTCTTCGACGGCGACAACACCGTCGGTGTCGGCGGCGACCTGCGCAGCGCCACTCTGCTGGTCTCGGGCAACATCTCCTCGGCGGCGATGGGGGAGACGCTCGCCTCCCGGCTCAGCATGATCGAGCACCAGATGGGCCAGGCGTCCATCGACGCGGACCGGCCGTTCGGCGAGCAGGTCGAGGCCAAACTGCGGGAGCTCTACGAGCGCACCGAGGGCGTCCTGGCCGCGAACCGGCGTGAGGTGCTGTCGCTGACCCACGCGCTGGAGACCCACAAGACGCTCACCGGCGAGGACGTCGAAGCCATCATGGAGGGGACCGTCGGCCCGACCATCGACGGCCGCCGCTACCTGGAACCCGGCTTCCTGGACGTCGCCGAGGCCTACCACCGCTCGGAGGTACTCGCCCACCGGGGGATGTACGAGAACGACGGCCTGCGCGAACTGCCCGAGCTCGGCAAGGCCGCGGCCCAGGAGGCACCGACCACCCCGCGCGCGCTGCCCGAGGGCCCGTCCACCACGAAGTGAGGCTCAGGCCCAGGGCGGCGCTCAGATCCTCGACGGTGTGACCGCCGGCTCCAGCGCGGCGGTGGGCTCGATCCCGTCGGCGGGTGCCAGCGCCGCGGCCGTGGGCAACGGCACGGCGGTGGGCACCAGTGCGGCCGTGGGCGCGAGCTCGGCCATGGGCGCGAGCTCGGCCATGGGCGCGTGGCGGGCGACGGGCTGGTCCGCGGCAGTGCTCTTCTGCGCCGCACGGGCACCGCGGCGCAGCGACGACACCGCGTAGAAGGAGCCGGCGAGGGCGGCGGCGCCGGCCAGCAGCAGGCCGGCGCGGGCACCGAACGTCTCCGCCACCCAGCCCGCGATCGGCCCGCCCACCGGCGTCGAGCCGAGGAACGCCACCGACCAGAGGGCCATCACCCGGCCGCGCATCTCCGGCGCCGCGGCCAGCTGCACGGTCGCATTGCCGGTGGAGATGAACGCGACGCTCGCCGCGCCGACGACGACCAGTGCGGCGACCTCGAGCGCCAGCGTCGGGGCGGCCGCCGCGAGCAGGAGAACCGCTCCGAACAGGCCCGATGTCAGCGCGAGGGCACCGACACCGATCCGGCGACGCCGGGCCACGAACAGGCCGCCGGCGACGGCCCCGGCCCCCATCGCGCCGGTGAACAGGCTGTAGGTGGCTGCCGAACCGTCGAAGGTCTCGCGGGCCACCAGGGGCAGCACCACCTGGAACTCGTACGACAGGGCGCCGATCACGGCCATCATCAGCAGCGGGATCCGCAGCTCCGGGGTCCGCACCACGTAGGCGAAACCGGAACGCACCTGGCCGGGCGCCCGAGGCACCGGGCGGTAGGGGATCAGAGCACCGACGTCCATGCGCCGCAGGGCGAGGACGACGGCCACGAACGAGGCTCCGTTGAGCAGGAAGCAGCCGCTCGTCCCGACCAGGCTGATCAGGATGCCGGCGATGCCCGGCCCGACGACGCGGGCGGCGTTCATCGTCACCGAGTTCAGGGTGACGGCATTCGGGAGATGGTCGGCGCTGACCATCTCCTGGACGAAGCTCTGGCGGGTCGGGTTGTCGACCGCGCTGATCAGACCGATCGCCGCCGCCACGGCCGCGACCATCCACAGCTCGGCGGTGCCGGTGGCATCCAGGACGCCGAGCAGGACCGCGAGCGTGGCGAGCATGATCTGGGTGGTGATCAGCAGTCGCCGCGAGTCCGAGCGGTCGGCGATCAGGCCGCCGTAGGCGCCGAACAGCAGGACCGGCAGGAACTGGGCCGCCGTCACCAGGCCGAGCTCGGTACCGGAGGCGCCGAGGGAGAGCACCAGCCAGCCGAGGGCGATGGTCTGCATCCAGGTCCCGCACAGCGAGACCACCTGGCCGCCCAGGAAGAGGCGGAAGTTCGGCACCTGCAGCGCGGCGAACGTCCCGGTTCGTGACTCCGCGGTGCCGGGGGTGACAGATCCGTGCGCCAGTGACGTGACCATGCGTCTCATGCGGTACCTCCGCCCTCGACAACGCGTGCCCACCGGAATTTATTTCGCAAGGCTAAGTATTTTTCGGTCGCCGGTCGCCGGTCGCCGGTCGCCGGTCGCCGGTCGCCGGTCGCCGGTCGCGCGGTCCGCGTGTGCTCCGCGGGTGGTGGTGGCCGTCGTGGGCTGGTGCTGGAAGATCTCGCCGACTACTATCGAACACACGTTCGAAGAGTGAGGTGCGGTGAGCTGCGGGCGGCAGTGAACAGGCGTGGCAGTGAACGGATGTGGCGGAGCACGGATGCCGATCAAGGGGGTGGCGGTGGATGACATCGACGCGCAGGTGGCCAGGCTTGCCACAGTCGATCCGGGCGGGCTGCCGGACAGCGAGCTGGCGCTGCTCGTGATCGACATGCGCCGGCTCGTCGACGCGACGGAGGCCAGCTGGATCCGGCTGCTCGCCGAGTTCGACCGGCGGGGGCTTTGGCAGCTCGACGGCGCGCGCTCGGCGGCGGCCTGGCTGCGCCGGGAGTGCCGGCTGGTGCATCCCGCGACGACGGCCGCCCTGCTGGTGGCGGGCGTGCTGCGGTTCCTGCCGGTGACGGCGGAGGCGTTCCGGTCGGGGTCGATCAGCTTCGAGCACGTCCGGGCGATCGCGCCCGCGGCCGAGGGCGGCCGGGCCGACCTGGTGCGCAACGCGGACCCGATCTTCGCGCGCGCCGCGCTGTGGATGAACCCGCGCCAGATGGGCAACGTCGTGCGCACCTGGATCCGGCTGACGGACTCCGAGCGTCCCGAACCGCCCGAACGGCGAGGCGGGCGTGGGCCGTGAGCCGTGCCCGGCCGCCGGAAACGGGGCGGCCGGGCGGGTCCCACGCAGGACCCACCCGGCCGCCCGGCACCGCTGGCTACAGCGGGATGTTGCCGTGCACGTTCTTGTCCGGGCGGGCGGCAGCCAGCGCCTCCGCGAGCGCGGTGGCCACGGCCCCGCGGGTCTCGGCGGGAGCGACGACCGCGTCCACCACGCCAAGCTCGACCGCGCGCTCCACACCGCCGACAGTGCGCACGTGCTCCTCGGCCAGCTCAACCACCACGTCCGGGCGGCGCTGCGCGGGCACCTCGGCGAGCCGGCGGCGGTGCAGGATGCCGACCGCGGCCTCGGCGCCCATGACCGCGAGCTGCGCGGTCGGCCAGGCGTAGACGGCGGTCGCGCCGAGGCAGCGGGCGTTCATCGCGATGTACGCGCCGCCGTAGGCCTTGCGTGTCACCACGGTGACCCGGGGGACGGTGCACTCGGAGAAGGCGTAGAGCAGCTTCGCCCCCCGGCGGACCACACCCTCCCACTCCTGGCCGACACCCGGTAGGTAGCCGGGCACGTCGACCAGCACCACCAGCGGAATCCCGAAGGAGTCACACATGCGCACGAAGCGGGACGCCTTCTCCGCCGAGAGGGCGTCGAGGCAGCCGCCGCGGCGCAGCGGGTTGTTGGCGACCACGCCCACCGTCCGGCCGCCAAGACGGCCGAGAGCGGTCACGATGTTGCGTGCCCACTTGGGGTGCAGCTCCACGACCTCGTCGTCGAGCAGCCCGGCGACCAGCGGGCGCACGTCGTACGCGCGGCGCGGGTTCTCCGGCAGCAGCTGGCCGAGGTCCCGCCCGGGGACGGGGCCGATCGAACCCTGGTCGGCGAGCAGTGCGGTGATGGCGCGGGTCTGCTCGAAGGCGGCGTCGTCGGTGTCGCAGGCGAGGTGGACGACACCGCTGCGGGTCGAGTGCACCTCGGGCCCGCCGAGGCTGTCCCCGGTGCACTCCTCACCGGTCACCGAGCGGACCACGTCGGGGCCGGTGACGAACACCTTCGCGTCCGGGCCGGTGATGACCAGGTCGGTCAGTGCCGGGCCGTACGCGGCGCCGCCGGCAGCAGCACCCAGGACGAGGGAGAGCTGGGGCACCTGCCCGGAGGCGCGAACCGTCGCGGCGAACACGCGGCCGACCCCGTCGAGTGAGGCCACGCCCTCCTGCAGCCGTGCGCCGCCGGAGTGCCAGATGCCGATGACCGGACAGCCCATCCGGACCGCCGACTCGATCGCGTGCACGATGCGTGCGCAGCCGTCCCGGCCCATCGCGCCGCCCTGGACAGTCGGGTCCGTGGCGAAGGCGACGACCTCGTTGCCGGCAACGAGCCCCTGCCCGGCGACCACGCCGGAGCCGTCGGCCGCGGCGAACAGGGACAGGGAGTCCGGGTCGAAGAAGCGGCTCAGCCGCGCCACGGGCGTGCGTGGGTCGGTGCGATCGATGGTGGACAGACTCACCGTAGGTCTCCTCGGTTGAGCGGTAACAGTCTGCTCCTGCGCAGATGGCGGTAACGCAGATGCCCGCCGTGAGCTCTTGAGAGCATGAACGTCGATTACTGCCCGGGCCGAACATGTCGTGCCGCGTTCCCAGGTGTGCCGCCGCCGTCGCGGCGGCACAGTGCCCTGGGAAGCGTCTGTCTCCTAGACCGTGAAGGCGAGGCAGACGTCGTGCCCGCCGAACCCGAACGAGTTCGAGAGGCCCGCGCCGGCGCCCAGCTTCCGGTTGTCGATACGCACGACGTCGAGAGCGATCTCGTCGTCGAGCGCGTCAAGGTTGCGCGTCGCCGGAACGACACGCTCGCGCAGCGAGAGGAGCGTGACCACTGCCTCCAGCGCACCGGCCGCGCCGAGCAGGTGGCCTGTCATCGACTTGGTCGAGGTGACCGCGATCGCATCGAGCGCGTCACCCAGCGCCAGCCGCAGACCCACCGACTCGGCGACGTCGCCGGTCGGTGTCGACGTCGCGTGCGCATTGATGTGGATCACATCATCGGCCTCGAGCGAGGCCGAGCGCAACGCGGCGCGGACCGCGCGGGCAGCACCCGCACCGGTCGGGTCGGTCGCCGCCACGTGGTAGGCGTCCGAGCTGATGCCGGCACCGGCAAGGACGCCGTGGACCCGGGCCCCCCGGGCCTGTGCGTGCTCCGCCGACTCCAGCACCACGATGGCGGCGCCCTCACCGAGGACGAAGCCGTCCCGGCCCTTGTCGAACGGCCGCGACGCGGTCTCCGGCGCGTCGTTGCGCCGGGAGAGGGCCTGCATCTGGGCGAAACCGGCGATCGGCAGGGCGGCGATCGCCGCCTCCGTTCCGCCGGCGATGACAATGTCCGCCCGGCCGGCGCGGATGATGTCCAGCGCCAGCGCGATCGCCTCCGAGCCGGAGGCACAGGCGCTGACCGGTGCGTGCACCCCGGCCTTGGCGCCGAACGCCAGGCCGACCGTGCTCGCCGGGCCGTTCGGCATCAGCATCGGGACCACGTGCGGCGAGACCCGCCGCGGCCCGCGCTCCCGCAGCACGTCGTGCTGCTGCAGCAGGGTCTGCACCCCGCCGATCCCCGAGGCGACGCAGACCGCGAGCCGCTCGGCGTCGACGTCCGGGGTTCCCGCGTCAGCCCACGCCTCCCGTGCGGCGACCAGAGCCATCTGCTGGCTGCGGTCGAGGGTTCTCGCCTCGACCCGGCCCAGCGGAGGCTCGACCGCCAGCGGGGCGGCGATGTGGACGGGGAGCTGCTCGACCCAGTCCTCGGTCAGGCGACGTGCGCCGGAGCGGCCGGAGAGCAGCCCCTCCCACGTGGACGGCACGTCGCCGCCGAGGGGAGTGGTAGCCCCGAGGCCGGTGACGACGACCTGCCTGGGGGAGGCCGTCACGCGGCGACACCCGCCCGCTGGATGTAGGAGACGGCGTCGCCGACGGTCTTGAGGGTCTTGACGTCCTCGTCCGGGATCTTCACACCGAACTTCTCCTCGGCGGCGACCACGACCTCGACCATGGACAGCGAGTCGACGTCCAGGTCGTCGATGAAGGTCTTGTCCGCGGTGACGTCGGCCGGGTCGACGCCGGCAACCTCCTCGAGGATGGCGGCGAGGCCGGAAAGGATATCGGCTTGCGACATGGGGGTTCCTCCTGTGCAGGATGCGGGGTCAGCGTCCCGGCCGGGCCGGTAGCTGGGGCGGGGCGGGGCGGATGGCCCGCTGGGGGCCGGTCCGGACTGTCGTGGTGCAGGAGCATGGCACCGTCCGGCCGCCATGCTGAGGCGGGTGCCGGGGATCCCGGTACCCGGGATCCGGGCGGGGGTCCGGGTGCTCAGGGGCAACGGACCACCTGCCCGCAGTAGGTGAGGCCGGCGCCGAACCCGAAGAGCAGCACCGGGTCGCCAGACACCACCTCACCGGCTTCCATCATCCGGTCGAGTGCGAGCGGAATGCTGGCGGCGGACGTGTTGCCGGAGTCCACCACATCGCGGGCGATGGGAATGTCGGGCACGCCGAGGCCGCCGGCGAGCGCCTCGACGATACGCAGGTTCGCCTGGTGCGGCACGATCGCGGCCAGCTCGGTCGGCTCGACACCGGCCCGCTCGCAGACCGTCCGCAGGGTGGGGACGAGGGAGATCGCCCAGCGGAACACTGCCGGGCCCTCCATGCGGAAGGCGTTGTCGCCCCGCCCGGGTACCTGGATGGCCTCCGGCCGGGAGCCGTCGTGACCCCAGACCGCGGGGCCGATCCCGCTCTCCGCGGGGCCGACGACCACCGCGCCCGCGCCGTCGGCGAGCAGGACGCAGGTGGAGCGGTCGCTCCAGTCGGTGTAGTCGGAGAGCCGCTCGGTCGCGACGACCAGCGCGTGCCGCACGCTGCCGGCGCGGACCATGTCGGCAGCGGTGGCGACGGCGTAGCAGAAGCCGGCGCAGCCGCCGTTGATGTCGAAGGTGCCGGCGGTGGACGCCCCCAGCCGCGCGGCGATCTGCGGGGCGGTGCCCGGGATCTGGGACGGCGCGGTACAGGTGGCGCCGATGACCGCGTCGACATCGGTGGCGGTGAGCCCCGCGGAGGCCAGGGCCTTCTCCGCCGCGCTGGTCCCCATCGCGACGGTGGACTCCTCCTCGTCGGCGATGCGCCGCGTCGCGATCCCGGTCCGGGTGCGGATCCAGGAGTCGGACGTGTCGATCACGCCGATGAGCTCCTCGTTGGTGACCAGCCGGGCCGGGCGGTAGGTGCCGAGGCCGAGCAGGCCCGCGCCAGCAGGGCTCATGAGACCGCCCCGACGAGTGTGGCCGCCTGAGCCGGCACGGCCGGCGGTGGCAGGTACTCGGCGACGAGGGCACGCGCCGCGTCGAGGTCGGCCGGGGTCTTCACGGCGACGATCTTCGTGCCGCGCAGCTCGCGGCGGGCGATGCCGGCCAGCGTGCCCGCCGGCGGAAGCTCGATGACCGCGGTCACGCCGGCCTCCCGCATGGCGGCGAGGCACAGGTCCCAACGGACCGGGGCGGCGACCTGGGTGACGAGCCGGGCGACGAGGTCCGCGCCGTCGTGGACGAGCGCGCCGTCGGCGTTGGAGAGCTGGCCCAGCGCCGGGGTGCCCGGCACGATCCCGCCGGCGACGGCGCGCAGCGCGTCACCGGCCGGGGCCATGTGGCGGGTGTGGAAGGCGCCGGCGACCGACAGCGGGCGCAGCTTCGCGCCGGCGGGAGGCGCCTCGGCCAGCTTCGCGAGGTCGTCGAGGGTGCCGGCGGCGACGATCTGGCCGGCGCCGTTGCGGTTCGCCGCGGTCAGCCCCAGCGCCTCCAGCGCGGCGGTGACCTCCTCCGCGTCGCCACCGAGCAGGGCGGTCATACCGGTGGGAGTGACGGCCGCCGCCTGGGCCATCGCCCGGCCGCGCAGGCCGACGAACAGCAGCGCCGCCTCCGGAGTGAGCGAGCCGGTGATCGCCGCGGCCGTGATCTCGCCGACGCTGTGGCCGGCGAGCACCGCGCGCGCACCGGAAGCGGCGGCGGGGGTGACCGGCAGCAGGCCGAGCTGTTCGGCGGCCAGCAGGCCGGTCGCGACGATCAGTGGCTGGGCGACGGCGGTGTCCCGGATCGTCTCCGCGGGTGCCTCGCAGCCGAGGTCGATGAGGTCCAGGCCGACGGCGGTCGACCACCACCGCAGCCGGGACTCGACGCCGTCGAGCTCCAGCCACGGACGTAGCTGTCCGGGCGTCTGGGCACCCTGTCCCGGTGCGAGGATCGCGAGCACGTCTCCACCTAACCCCGTGCGGCTGGTCGTTGTCGCTGGCGCTGAGTCACCGATGTCTCGACGGCTCGTTGTTGATGCCCTACAAAAGGCTGGCGCCGACGGTACGTTAGTCCCCCGGCGGGTCACCTGGTTGAAATGTGGTGACTGGACGGTAAATCTGCTTGGTGTGACCGTTCTCGCACCGCGGGCGAGGGCCCGTCGAGTGACCTACGGACGGGGTTCGGGTCCGGATCGATCTGTAGGTTGCGCACCGTCCAAACGGCCGAGTACCAGGGCGATGTGCAGGATGAATCGCTCCCGGTGATCGGCGGGGTCGAGCCCGCAGACGTCGGCGGCCTTGCGTAGCCGGTAACGCACCGTGTTGGGATGAAGGTAGAGCGCGCGGGCGGTCGCCTCCAGTGACGCGCCGAAGTCGAGGTAGGCGCCCGCGGTCTCCAGCAGCGGGCTCCCCGCGTTGCGCAGTGGCAGGTAGACCTTGTTGATCAGGCTCTGCCGCGCGTCCGCGTCTCCGGCCAGGGCCAGCTCCGGCAGCAGTGCGCTGGCCGGCACCGGGCGAGGTGCGGCCGGCCAGGCACCCACCACGTCGGCGGCGGCGAGGGCGGCGCGGGCGCTGCGCGGCGCGCCGGTGAGATCCGCCGCGATCGGCCCGACGACGACCGGCCCGGGCCCGCAGGACGGCAGCAGGGCGCGGGCCGCGTCCAGTGCCGTCTCGGCGCTGCCTGTGGGAGGTGTGCCGCCCGCGGCCGGCCCGGTGCCCGTGCCCGCGGCGCCGGCCGCCGGCGAGGCGCCCGCGGCCGCGGTCACCGGCGGGTCGCTGTCCGCCGGGCCGAAGGCTCCGCCGACGACCATCACGAGCCGGTCGTGGTGGACGCCGGCCAGGACCTCCAGTCCGGCGGCGCGGGCGCAGCGGTGCACCTCGTCGACGGCGGCCTCCGGTGAGGTCGGCGGCGCCGACCCGACGACGACGGTGACCGCCGGCGGGTTGCGCCAGCCGACCGCCGCCGCGCGTGACGGCAGCCCGCGGTCGACCTCGCCGCGCACCACGTGGTCGACGACCAGGGCCTCCAGCCGGGCGTCCCAGGCGCCCCGCTCCTCGGCTGCCCGCGCGTACACGACCGCGCCGGCGAACGCGATGTCCCGGGAGTAGCGAAGGACGTCCGCGAGCAGGCGCTGCTCGTGCTCCGGGCCGGCGAGGGTGGGCACCTCGTCCTCGATGGCCTCGACGGCGACCCGCACGAGGTCGACGAGACGGCGGAAGGTGACCGCGCGGACAAGTTCGCGCGGGGCCACCCGGAACACATCGCCGGACAGCTCGCGGGCGTGCTGGGGGCGCCGGCACCACTCGACGAAGGAGGAGATGCCGGCCTGGACGACGAGCTGGATGTCGGCCCGGTGCCGTGCCGACATTCCCGGATACCAGGGGAGGACCTCGGTCATCCGGGTGGCGGCCCGCGTGGCGAGCCGGCCGCTGGCCAGCTCGACCCGACGCATCACCTCGTCGGTCGTGCCGAGAGCTGGTCCGGCTCCCGGGCCGGCGGCGGGCTCGGCGCCGGCCGGACCGGTCGCGGCGTCCCCGGCGCTCCCCCGGGGGGCGCTGTCGGCGGCGGCGGCGTCGCCGGCCGGCCCGGCCGGCGCGGTTCCCCTGCCGCGGGACGACGAGGACGGGACCGGGGTGGAGGAGGAGAAGGAGGCCGCGGTGGCCGGGGAGAGCGACGGCGGCAGCGGTGGGTGGTCGGGTGGCGCTCCGATGGCCCGACTGGCCGCCCCTACCTCGTCATCCGCCACGGCATCCAGGATGTCACGGCCTCAGAGCTGGTTCCGGTAGGTGGCTGCCCAGTCATGGACCCGGGCCACGTAGGCCCGGGTCTCGTGGAAGTCCGGGATGCCGCCGGCGGTGCGGACGGCCTGCGGCCCGGCGTTGTAGGCGGCGAGAATCAGGGAGGTGCGGTCGCCGGGCACGTCGGCCAGCGAGCTGGCAAGGTGTGCCTCGTACCGCGCGGCGGACGGGATGGCGTCGCGTGGCTCCAGCGGGTCGGCCCGGCCGTCACCGTTCCCGTCGACGCCGAACTGCGCCCAGGTGGTGGGGAGGAACTGCATCAGCCCGCGGGCGCCCGCGGGGGAGACGGCGGACGGGTCGAAGCTGCTCTCGACCCGGGCCTGGGCGGCGAGCTGTGCCGCGCTGAGTACCCCGTGGGTCGCGGCCGCTGCCTGGAACAGCGGCACGAGCTCGTCCGGGACGTTCTCGAACGCCCGGTCGAAGATGTGCGAGCACCCGGAGATCAGGCCGAGTACACAGACCAGGGCCAGGATCGCCGGGGCGGGCACACGCCGGGTCACGCGAGCAGCCGGGCCCGCAGGGAGCGCAGGTCGTCGGCAGAGACGCCCGCGGACCGTGCCCAGGCCGCCGGACCCCCCCAGATGCGGTCCACGCCGTCCAGGAACCCGTGCATGACCTCCCGGCGGCAGAGCATCTTGTCCACCGTGAGCGGGTTGTTCGGCCGGTTGTAGGAGGGGAGGCGGACCAGTCGGGCGTCGACCAGGGCGATGCGCTCGTTGGTGAGGGCGTAGTCCTCGACGATCTCCTCCCGGTCGACCCCGACGATGCCCAGGACGAGCGCGGCGAGCACCCCGGTACGGTCCTTGCCGGCGGCGCAGTGGAACAGCGCCGGCCCGGTGTCCGGCTGGGCGAGCAGGTGGACGGCCCGGGCCGCCGCGCCACCGGCGAGCCGCAGGTAGTCCAGGTAGTGCTCGACGCGGTCGCGTGACTCCAGGTCCGTGACGATCGTCGGGTAGCGCGGGTCGTCCGGCATGACCCACTGCGCCGCGGGGAGAAACGACAGGTTGTGGTAATCGACCGGCTCGTGCTCCAGCGGCCCGCGGCCCTCCCGCCCCGCCTCCTCCTCGGCCCGCAGGTCGAGGACGGTGCGCAGCCCGAAGGCCTGGCGCAGTCGGGTGACGTCCGCCGTGGTGAGCTCCTGCAGCGTGTCGCTGCGCAGCAGCACGCCGGGCCGCGTCAGCCCGCCGTCGACGGTGGGGATGCCGCCCAGGTCACGGGTGTTGTCGGTGCCTGCGAGGTCGAACCAGCGGTGCACCTGCCGATCATAGGTCCGGGCGCTGGGCCCTCGGCTCGGGTTCGCGCATTCGGGGTGTGACGACCGGCGGGCGGGGGGCGTCGGCCCCCGACCGGTCGATCGGGCGGGCCGGCACACCGGCCACGACGAGCCCGGGGGCGACGTCGCCGGTGACGACCGCGCCGGCGCCCACCACAGCGCCGGCGCCGATCCGGGTGCTGCGGACGACACTCGCCTGCATGCCCACCCAGGCCCCTTGCCCGACCTCGACAGCGCCACCGATCCGGGCTCCGGGGGCGACTGTCGCGTAGTCGCCGAGACGGCAGTCGTGGGCCACCCCCGCACCGATGTTCACCAGCACGTGCCGGCCCGTCTCGATGTTGGTGGTGAGGCTCGCGAGCGCGCAGACGACGGTGCCCGGCCCGAGCTTGACGTCCCCGCCGAGGTAGGCGCGGGGATGCACGAGCGTCGCCGGGCGGCGCCCGTACGCGCTGGCGTAGCGGTCGATCCGTTCCCGGGAGGCGGCGGCGCCGACCCCGATCAGGTAGTCGGCCTCCAGGCCGGCGAGCAGATCGAGGCCGCCGAGGACGGCGGACCCGCGCCGGGCCAGGGGTTCGGGATCGACCTGGCCGTCGTCGAGGAAGCCCAGGAAGCGGTAGGCGGCCCCGCCGGCGGCGGCATTGATCGCCTCCACGAGGTCCAGGAGCTCGCGGCCATGGCCGCCGGCTCCCACGATGACGAGCTGGCGTCGGTCGGCTGGCACCGGGCGACCGTAGAGCGACGACCCTCCCCGTTCAATCGGACACTCTGTGTAGTCGGAATGGGTGACCGCCGAGCCGGGCCGGGCCGTCGACGCGCGCCGCTGACTCCTGCCGGTCATCCGGTACGGACGTCGTCCGGCGCCGGGCCGCCCTGGCTCGGCACGACGGGCGCGGGCACGGCAGGCGTGGCGGGCACGACCGGCGCCGGCGGGGTGGACCGGGTCAGCCGGTGCAGCGCCGTGCGGATCACCGTCGGTTCGGCGTACGGGTCGAGTGCGCGGGCGGCCACCGGGTCCAGCGGGGGCACCGGGACCTGGGAGATCAGCGGGTGCCGCGGCCGATTGTCGAGCTCGTCCGCGCCGAGGAGCACCTCGTGCAGCTTCTCGCCGGCGCCGAGGCCGGTGTAGACGATGTCGATTGGTGTGGGCGCCCGTGCCGCGAGACGCCGGGCGACATCCGCGATGCGCACCGGTTCGCCCATGTCGAGGACGAGAGCCTCACCGGCGGAGCCGAGCGCCCCGGCCTGCAGGACGAGCTGCACCGCCTCCTGGATGGTCATGAAGTACCGGGTGACCCGTGGATCGGTGACAGTGAGTGGCCCGCCGGCGGCCAGCTGCCCGGCGAAGACCGTCAACACCGAGCCGTTGCTGCCGAGCACGTTGCCGAAGCGGACGCTGACCAGCACACCGGGTGCGGTCGCGGCGACATGGGCGGTGAGCCGCTCGGTGATCCGCTTCGAGTAGCCGAGCACACTGCCCGGGTTGGCGGCCTTGTCGGTGGAGATGTTGACGAGCCGCTCGACCCCGCAGGCGACCGCGGCCTCCAGGACGTTCAGCGTTCCCCACAGGTTCGTCTTCACGGACTCGCCGGGGAAGCGCTCCAACAGCGGCAGGTGCTTGAGCGCGGCGGCGTGGAACACGACCTCCGGCCGGCGCTGCGCGAACAGCTCGGCCATCGCCCGGGCATCGCGGATGTCGGCGAGCACGATCGTGTCGTCGTCGAGCATCGCCCGGCCGTGCAGGGAGAGCTGGACGGCCCGCAGCGCGGACTCGTCCCGGTCGAGCATGATCAGCTCTGCCGGGCCGAAGGAGTGGATCTGCCGGCACAGCTCGGAGCCGATCGAGCCACCCGCACCGGTCACCAGAATCCGGCGGCCGGCCAGGTAGACCCGGGCGGCTGTCATGTCGGTCCGTACCTGGCGGCGTCCGAGCAGGTCGGCAAGGTCGAGATCGCGGATGTCGGCGACCCCGACCGTCCCGTCGGCGAGATCCATGACCCGGGGGAGCACCTTCACGGCGAGCCCGGCGGGTTCGGCCAGCGCGCTGATCTCGCGGAGCAGCGAGCCGTCCGCGCTGGGGATGGCGACCAGCAACGTGCGCGCGCCGGTCGACGCGGCGACGCCCGCGATGGCGTCCCGTCCGCCGCGGACCCGGACTCCGGACAGCTGCAGGTTCCAGGTGCCCGGGTCGTCGTCGAGCAGCGCGACCGGCAGGTAGGGGCTGTCCGGGGTGCGCAGCATCGCGCTGATCACCCGCTGCCCGCCGTCGCCGGCCCCGAACACGATCAGTGGCTCGGCGGCCTCCAGGGTCGGGCGGCGCAGCCGCTCCTCGAGCAGCCGCCACAGGTAGCGGACGCCGAACATCAGGACCAGAGTGACCGCGCCGCCCAGTACCGGCACGCTGAGCGGCACCGCCCGCGGCTGGCCGAAGGCCAGGATGACGACCAGAACGCCGGCGACGGTGACGACGACCGAGATGAGAATCCCCAGAACCTCGTCGAAGCCGCCGAACCGGTAACGCCCCAGGTAAAGGTGCAGCGCCGTGCCCGAGAAGTGCAACAGGCATACGGCGAGAAACAGAATGACCCAGAATCCCAGGTCGGCGAGTGCGCCCGGATCGAAGTCGAACCGCCCGACCTGCGCCGCGATGAGCCCGAATGCCAGCGCGCAGACGTCCAAGGTGATCTGCAGCCCGACCCGCTGGCGGAGATTGAGCCGCGACACGCGCTGGGCGACCGCTGTCATCCACAGACCGTGACGTGGTCCGTCTACTCTACGTCTCCACATGAGTCCAAAGAGTAATTTCCACTGTGAGTAAATGACCGACTACGAGTGCGGTACGTTGAGTATGTCGAGTGTCACGGTGAGTGGTCGGGAGAAGGTCCCGGGAGGGTGGTCGGCGAATGGAACTGCGCGACTACGTGCGCGTCCTGCGTCGAAGCTGGTTGCTGGTGCTGACCTGTGCGCTGCTGGGTGGTCTCCTTGCGGCGACGGCAAGCTGGCGGCAGACGAAGATCTACGCGGCGTCCGTCACGATGCTTGTGTCCGCCTCGGACGCCGACGCCGCCGGCGCGGCCTCGGCGTACCAGGGCGGCCTGCTGTCCCAGCAGCGTGTGACGTCCTACGCCAGTCTCGTCGCCAGTGAGCGCGTCGCGGCCGCCGTGATCGACAAGCTGCAGCTGGACGAGAGCCCGGCGGCGCTGCGCAGCCGGATCGAGGCCCAGGCGGTGCCGGAGACCGTCCTGCTGCGTGCCGTCGTACGCGACGCCGATCCGCGGCGCGCCCAGGAGATCGCCGACGGGATCGGCGAGGTCTTCTCCAGCGCGGTCGACCAGATCGAGCGGCCGGCCGAGGACGAGCCGCCATCGGTGCGAGTGCGGGTCTGGGAGGACGCCAAGCTGCCCACCACGCCGATCTCGCCGCAGCCCGTCCGCAACATCGCGCTCGGCGTCCTGCTCGGCCTGCTGATGAGCATCGCCGCTGCGTTCGTCCGGTACCGGCTGGACACCAGCGTCGGCGGTGACGCCGACGCGAACAGCGTCACCGGTCTCGCGACCATCGGCATGATCGCCTACGATTCCGCCGCCGTGCGGCGTCCGCTGATCGTCCACCTCAGCCCGCACTCGCGGCGCGCCGAGGCGTTCCGGCAGCTGCGCACCAACCTGCAGTTCGTGGATGTCGACGGCGGCCCGCGCTCGATTCTCGTCACCAGCTCGGTGTCCGAGGAGGGCAAGACCACCACCGCCTGCAACCTCGCCATCACCCTCGCCCAGGGCGGTGCCCGGGTCTGCCTGGTCGAGGGAGACCTGCGGCGGCCCTCCTTCGGCGACTATCTGGGGATCGAGTCCGCGGCTGGGCTGACCTCGGTGCTCATCGGCGCCGCCGACCTGGACGACGTCCTCCAGCACTGGGGGGAGGGCCGGGTCGGTGACGGGCGGATCGAGATCCTGCCGAGCGGCCCCGTCCCGCCGAACCCCAGCGAGCTGCTCGGGTCGCGCCACATGGCCGAGCTGCTCCAGGTGCTCGACAGCCGGTTCGACATCATCCTCGTCGACGCGCCGCCGCTGCTGCCGGTGACCGACGCCGCCGTCCTGTCGACCCGGATGGACGGAGTGCTGCTCGTCGCGCGTTCCGGGCGGACCCGGCGCGAGCAGCTGCGCCGTGCCACCGAGAACCTGCGGGCCGTGGACGCCAAGCTGCTCGGGACCGTCCTCACCATGATGCCGACGAAGGGCGCGAACGCCCACTACTACGGCAAGTACGGCACCTACGCCCCGCACCCGCAGCACACGCGGTCAGAGCGCGGCGGCTCAGCGCAGCCAGCGGCGGGCGACCGGGGCCTGCGCCCCGTCGCCGGCCGCAGCGCGGCCGGGTCCGGGAAGGGGAAGGGGAAGTCTGGCAGCACTCGAACCGCCACGGCCGGCACGCCGGCCGGCGCCAGGGACAGTTCTCCCCCGATCAGCGGAACGCTGGTCACCACCCGGCCAGTCGCCACGGCCTCCGTCGCCACCGGCCCGGCGGCGGGCTCGGGCGCCGTCACCGCATCCGGCGGGGGCTCGACGTCCGACGTGCGGGCCGCCTCGCGCAAGGCGGCGACCCGGGGCGCTGCGGAGGCGGGCGGCCGGCTGGCCGACGGGAGCGGTGCGCGGCCGCGGCCGGTCAACAGCCCGGTGGACGGGACGCCGGCCACCGTCCGCGAGGCGGCTGCCGCCCGCGCCGAGGGCACCAGCAGTGCGGGCGGCAAGGACCCGGAACGCACCGGGGACCTGCCGGTCATCGAGATCGCCTCCCAACGGCAGCCGGATGATCCCACGGCCCCGCTGAGCTACGGCGGGGCCGATCACCCGGACCGTCCCGCGGGCCGGTGACGGAGCGGACCACGGGGGGAACGGACGTTGATCGCGGTGCTCCGGCGCAGCAGGCCGGGGCACCGCAGGGCGCGGCGTCGCCGGCCAGGAAGCTGCCAACCCAGGCGCGCGCAGGCCAGCTACCCGGGCGTATTCGCGGCCGGCGCCTCGTCACGGTCGGCGGGGCGGTGGTCGTCATCCTGGTGGCGGTCGCTGCATGGATCGCCGTGCGCGGGCTGCTGGCCCGGTCCGAACTGGAGGGGGCCCGGGCGCAGATCGCGCAGCTGCAGGCAGCGGTCTCGCGCGGGGACGTGCCCGAGCCGTCGGACCTGCGCCGGACCATGGACGACATCGCCGCCGCGACGAGCTCGGCCCGGTCGCTGACCTCCGATCCGATCTGGTCGATGGCGGGCCACCTGCCGTTCGCGGGCTGTCCGCTGCGCACCAGCGCGGAGCTGGCCACGGCGCTGGACGGGGTGGCGAGCGGCGCACTGCCGTCGGTCGCCGAACTGAGTGACCAGCTTTCCCCGGCAACCCTGCGTACGGGAACCGCGGTCAACGTGGCCGCGCTGGCCGCCGCCCGTGGGCCGGCCGAGCAGGCGCGCGCGGCGGTCGCTGCGTTCGAGGCGTCGGCCCGACGGGCGTCGCCGTGCGGCGCGCTCGGCCGCCGTCTGGGGGTCGGCGCGGCGCAGCAGGAGGCCGTCGCCACCGGCGAGCGCCTGCACGGCGTCCTGGACACCCTGGTCCTCGCCACCCGTCTCGGGCCGGACATGCTCGGTGCGGGCGGGCCCCGCCGCTACCTCCTGGTGGTGCAGAACCCGTCGGAGTCGCGCGCGAACGGCGGCATCATCGGCGGGTTCGGCGTGCTGACGGCGGATGACGGCCAGCTGGAACTCGACGACATCTCCGGCAACGACGCGCTGCCCGGCACCGCGACGCAGACCCGGCCGGCGGCGAACCTGTCCCCGGAGTTCGCCGCGCGCTACGGCTCGTTCTGGCCGGCACGGGTGTGGGCGAACGCCAATCTGACGCCGGACTACCCGACGGCGGGCCGCCTCTACTCCGCGCTCTACCGGGCCGGGGCGGGGCGGGGCGTCGACGGGACGATCAGCCTGGACCCGACGACGCTGTCCTACCTGCTGGCCGCGACCGGCCCGGCGGTTCTGCCGGACGGCCGTTCCGTCGACGCCGGGGAGCTGGCCGAGCTGGTCGAGTCCCGGGTGTATGCGGAGATCGCCGACGTCGGCGCGCGGGACGCCTTCTTCGCCTCGGTCGGCGAAGCCGTGTACCAGTCAGTGGTCACCGGGGGCGGTTCCGCGGGGGATACCGCGGACCTGATGCGGGCGCTGGCGCGGGCGACAAGGGAAGGGCGGCTTCAGGTGTCAAGCAACCACGCCGATGAGCAGCGTGTTCTTTCGTCGACCGCACTCGGCGGCGCGCTGCTGGACGTGCCCGGCCCGTTCCTGGGTGTGGTGACGCAGAACGCGACGGCGAGCAAGCTCGACTACTGGATGCGCCGCCGCACCGACTACCGGATGCAGCGTCGGCCGGACGGTTCCGGGACGGCGACGATCACCGTGACGCTGGTGAACGCAGCACCGGAGGGTCTGAGCGACTACGTCCGTAACCGCGGAGACGTCGACATCCCCGGCTGGCGGAATGAACAGGCCCAGAACCGGCTGTGGCTGTCGGTCTACACCGGCCGCGGAAGTGCGCTCGTGGACGCCGAACTCGATGGCGAGCCGGTCTCGATGGCGGTAGGGGCGGAGTTGGGGCGCCCTGTCCTCTCGACATATCTGACAGTGGACCGCGGGCAGACGCGGACGTTGCGGCTCCGGGTTCTGGAGCCGTCGTCCGGTCCGTATCTAACTCTCCGTAGTCAGCCTCTAACATTCCCGGAGCACCTCGTGATAGAGGGTCTGTCTATCCAGCACCCATGGTCGCGTAGAGTTAGGTGATGGTGACTGAAGGTTGTAGACACTCAGAGTGACTCTCTGTACTCTGCCCGTAGCAATCATCCGACTGGTTATACGGATCACCCGCAGGGAGAGTGTCTGAATGAAGTTCCGAACTCTCGGCGTCGCGCTGGTGGCGGGCGGCGGGCTGGCGCTCGCGGCGCTGCCGGCTTCCCCGGCGGCGGCCTTTGATGACAAGCCCGTGCCCTACCCTCCGGTGGGCTGCTCGGGCGCGAGCGGGGAAGGAAGCGTCACCAAATCACTGCTGCTTTTGGGGGAAGCCACCGTCTTCGGAGGGTGCGGATTCCTCCCCGGATCCACCGTGACGATCGAGCTCGGCGGTGTCGGGCAGGGCACCGTCAGCGCGGACGGCGCCGGCCGGTTCAGCGCGCCGGTCGTCCCGACCACCGTGGGCATCCAGACGCTGGTCGCCACAGGTGTGGCCGGTGCCCCGGGCACGACGAGCACCGCGCAGGACACGGGTCTGCCCGAGGAGGGCGACTGGTTCGCGGACAAGACCGGTGAGGAAGGCGGGCTCTTCGACGACAAGGTCGCCGACGAGGCTGTGCCGGTCGTGCCGGTCGTGCCGGAGGTGCCGGAGCGCGACGCCGTCGTCGCCGACCCGTCGCTCCCGGCCGTGGGCGGCCCCGCGGTCGACGTGCCGGCGGTCGAGGCGCCTGTGACCGACGTGCCAACCACCGGTGCGCTGCCGGCCGATGGTGCGACCAACCCGGCTCCGGAGGTCCCGGGCAGGCTCGCCAGCGCCATCACGCCGGCCCAGGGACCCTTCGGGTCGCGGGTCGTCACCGCCACCATCACCGTCATCGGGATCGGCCAGGGCGGAATCACCGGCCTGCCGATCGACCCGGGCCTGATCGCCAGCTGGATCGGCAACTGGGGTAACTGGGACGACAAGCACGACAAGCACGACAAGGACCGGGACGGCCGGGACGGGTCCTGCTTCGGTGACGGCTTCGACAAGGACAAGGACAACTTCGACAAGGACCGGGACGGCATCGACAAGGACAAGGACCGCGTCGACACCGTGAAGGACGACAGGTTCGGCGAGCAGCGGGGTCTGGCCGCGCCGGTCCCCACTGCGCTGGCTGACGGTGACGACAGGTTCGACGACAAGGACGACAAGGACGACCTGTTCGGTGACAAGGACCGCGACCGCGACCGCGACGGTGACTGCATCATCGCCGGTGGCGTGGTCGGTGTCGGCGTCGGCGGTGCCGGTGCCGGTGCCGGTGTCGGTGGTGCCGGCGCGGGTGCCGGTGCCGGCGCGCTGCCCTTCACCGGTGTGGAGACCGGTGCCATGGCCTCCATCGCCATCGCCCTGCTCGGTGGCGGTGTCCTGCTCCGCGTCGCCGCCCGTCGCCGCCGGCTCGCCGGCCGGGCGCAGGGCTGACCTCACTGGTCAGCCGTAGCCACTGGTCCGGACATCCGTGCGGACCACACCCGGGGTGGGCGTCCGACCCGGCGGACGACGAGAGCGTCCGGCGTCGTGGCTGGGGTACACACCTCGCCGCGAACCGTGGTCAGGAGATCCGGAGCCGTGACGACACGGTGATCCGGCGCCACCCATGAAAGGCACGGGCCGTCCGCGTACCCACGCGGACGGCCCGTCGCCATGGGGCGATGTGGCCATGTCGGCAGGTGGCCGTCCGTCAGGCGGCCGAGCGCTGTCAGGCGGCCGAGCGGCGCAGCGGGTCGAACGGCGCGAGCTCCGCCGGTGTGTGCCCGCTGACCAGCGCGGAGGCGACCAGCCGCCCGGTGACGGGACCCAGCGTGATGCCCCACATCCCGTGGCCGCCGGCGACGTGCACCCGTGCGGAGGCGGTCGGCCCGATGAGGGGCAGCCCGTCCGGCGTGCACGGCCGCGGGCCCACCCACTCCAGGGTGCGGGCGTGCAGGTCGACGCCGCGCAGCAGTTCACGGGCCGCGGCGGCGATCGCGTCGATCCGCCGTGGGTCGGGCGGCGCGTCGGGGCGGCGGAACTCCATCATCCCGGCGATCCGCAGCCCGGTGCCGATCGGCGTGCAGGCCACCCGGGACGCCGGGAAGTAGAGCGGGCCGGCGGGCGGCTCCTTCACCGGGACGCTGAAGCTGTAGCCGCGGCCGGCCTGCACGGTCGTGCGCACCCCGAACCGGGCGGCCAGGCGGGGCAGCCAGGCTCCGGTCGCCAGCACCACGGCGTCGAACGGCGCGGGCGGGCTGGTGTGGTCGGCCATCGTGAGCACCACCCGTGAACCCAGGTCGATCACTTTGTCGACGGCGGCACCCTCGCGGATGAGACCGCCGCGCTCGCGGACCGCGTCGGCGAGCGCGGCGACGAACCGGCCGGGGTCGCAGTACCGCTGGCCGTGCACCTGGACGACGTGGGTGATCTGCTCGGAGAGCAGCGGCGCGAGGTCCCGGGCCGCCAGCGGGTCCAGGACCTCGGCGTCGACCGGCTGCCCGCAGGTACGCACCTCGTCGAGTTCGGCGAGCAGTGCGTCGGCGCCGCGCCGGTCGCGGTAGCAGGCCAGGAACGGAGCGGCGGCCCGGGTGGGGGCGGCGACCCCGCCGTTCGCGAGCTCGTCGAAGGCGTCCAGGCTGCGGCGGGTGAGGGGGGCGAGCGCCCGCATCGCCTCGCGCCACCGCCGGTGGGTGCTGTGCCGGACGAAGCCGGCGAGGAACCGGGCGAGCCGCGGATCGGCGGCGGGCGGCAGGTAGACCGGGGAGTCCGGGCGCAGCACCATCCGCAGGCCGTAGCCCAGCACCGCCGGTTCGGGCAGCGGGGTGGCCAGCCCCGGTGTGAGCCAGCCGGCGCTGCCCCAGGAGGCCCCGGCCCCGGCCCCGACCGGGCCGGAGGTCACCTGGTCCCGTTCGAAGACGGTGACGCCCACCCCGTGTTCCTGGAGGTACCAGGCGGTGCACAGGCCGACCATGCCGCCGCCGATGACGGCCACCTGGTCAGGGCCGGGCTGCCCCGAGGGCCGGTCGGGCCGCGTCCAGGGCCGGTCGGACGGGCGAGCGGACGAGCCGGTTGCGGGACGAGGGTCCACGGAGTCCACGCCCCGACATGTTCCCCCGCCCGGGCGGGTTCAGCCCCCAGAGCCGCGAACCGGCCGTCCGCCGGGCACCTCGGGGCCCGCCCGGGCGGGGGCGCCCGGGCGGGAGAGACGGGCTACCGCCGGGTGAGGGACCGCAAGTACTCGCGGTTGAGGTTGCCGATGCTCGTCAGCGGGATGCCCTTGGGGCAGGCAACGGTGCACTCGCCGGTGTTGGTGCAGCCACCGAAGCCCTCGTCGTCCATCGCCCCGACCATGTCGCGCACCCGGGTCTCGCGCTCCGGGGCGCCCTGCGGCAGCAGGTTGAGGTGGGTGACCTTGGCCGAGGTGAACAGCATCGCCGAGCCGTTCGGGCAGGCCGCGACGCAGGCCCCGCAGCCGATGCAGGTCGCGTTGTCGAACGCGGCGTCGGCGATGTCCTTGGGGACGGGAGTGGCGTGCGCCTCCGGCGCGCTGCCGGTGACCACGGAGATGTAGCCGCCGGAGCCGATGATCCGGTCGAAGCCGGAGCGGTCGACGACCAGGTCGCGTACGACCGGGAAGGCCGCCGCGCGCCACGGCTCGATGTCGATCGTCTCGCCGTCGGTGAACTCGCGCATGTGCAGCTGGCAGGTGGTGGTCCGGTCGCGGGGGCCGTGTGCCTGGCCGTTGATGACCACCCCGCACATGCCGCAGATGCCCTCGCGGCAGTCGTGGTCGAACGCCACCGGGTCCTCGCCCTCGAGGATCAGCCGTTCGTTGAGCACGTCGAGCATCTCGAGGAAGGACATGTCCGGGCTGACGTCCGCCAGCTCGTAGGTGACCATGGCACCGCGGTCCTCCGGGCCGCGCTGCCGCCAGATCCGAAGGGTGAGGTTCACGGTCGGGGCTCCTTCGAGTGCTGTGGGCTCGTCGCGCGGCGCGCGGACGTCCGTGCTCGCGCCGCCGCATGCGGCGCTGGGAAAGCGGATGGCGGGAGTACGGGAGCGGGGCTGCCGGGGAACCGGCCGACTCCCCGGCGGGCGGCAGGTGGCTCCCCGGCGGGTGGCTCCCCGGCGGACAGTGCCCCCGGAGCCGGCCGCCGCCGCGGAGCCCCCGGGGTGGGGGCGTGCGGGCGGCGGCCGGCCATCGGGGTCACGAGTAGTTGCGCTGGGCCAGGTGGACGTAGTCGAACTGGAGCGGCTCCCGGTGCAGCACCGGGGCCCCGCCGGTGTACTCCCACGCCGCCGCGTACGCGAAGTGCTCGTCGTCGCGCAGCGCCTCGCCGTCCGGGGTCTGGCTCTCCTCACGGAAGTGACCGCCGCAGGACTCGGCACGGTGCAGGGCGTCGATGCACAGCAGCTCGCCGAACTCGAGGAAGTCCGCGATCCGGTTCGCCTTCTCCAGCGACTGGTTCAGCTCGCCGGAGTCGCCCGGCACCTTCACCCGCCGCCAGAACTCCTCGCGCAGCTCCGGGATGCGGGCGAGCGCCTTGCGCAGGCCCGCGTCGGTGCGGCCCATGCCGCACTCGTCCCAGATGAGCTCGCCGAGCTCGCGGTGGAACGAGTCGGGCGTGCGGTCGCCGTTGATCTCCAGCAGCCGGCCGAGTCGGCCGGTGACCTCGCCGACCACCGACGTCACCGCGGGGTCGTCCAGGCTGACCGAGCCCAGCTTGGTGCTGGCGATGTAGTTGCCGAGCATGGGCGGCAGGACGAAGTAGCCGTCGGCCAGGCCCTGCATGAGGGCGCTGGCACCGAGGCGGTTCGCGCCGTGGTCGGAGAAGTTGGCCTCGCCGATGACGAACATCCCGGGGATGCTGCTCTGCAGGTCGTAGTCGACCCACAGCCCGCCCATCGTGTAGTGGACGGCCGGGTAGATCCGCATCGGGACCTTGTACGGGTCCTCACCGGTGATCCGGTCGTACATCTCGAACAGGTTGCCGTACTTCTCGCGGACCTTGTCCTCGCCCATGCGCTTGATGGCGTCGGCGAAGTCGAGGTACACACCGAGCCCACCCGGGCCGACGCCGCGGCCGTCGTCGCACTGGTACTTCGCCGCGCGTGACGCGATGTCACGCGGGACGAGGTTGCCGAAGGCCGGGTAGATGCGCTCCAGGTAGTAGTCGCGCTCGGCCTCGGGGATCTGGTCCGGCGAGCGGGTGTCGCCCTTCTTCTTGGGCACCCAGATACGGCCGTCGTTGCGCAGCGACTCGCTCATCAGCGTGAGCTTGCCCTGGTACTCCCCGGAGCGGGGGATGCAGGTCGGGTGGATCTGCGTGTAGCAGGGGTTCGCGAAGTGCGCCCCGCGCCGGTGGGCCCGCCACGTCGCCGTGGTGTTGGAGCCCTTGGCGTTGGTGGAGAGGAAGAAGACGTTGCCGTAGCCGCCGGTGGCGAGCACGACCGCGTCCGCCAGATACGGGGTGATCTTGCCGGTGACCAGGTCACGGGCGACGATGCCGCGGGCCCGCCCGTCGATGACGATCAGGTCGAGCATCTCGGTCCGGGGGTGGATCTCCACGTTGCCGGCGTCGATCTGGCGCGACAGCGCCTGGTAGGCGCCGATCAGCAGCTGCTGCCCTGTCTGGCCCCGCGCGTAGAACGTCCGCTGGACCTGCACACCGCCGAAGGAGCGGGTGTCGAGCAGGCCGGAGTACTCGCGGGCGAACGGCACACCCTGCGCGACGCACTGGTCGATGATCTGCGTCGAGATCTGGGCGAGCCGGTAGACGTTCGACTCCCGGGCGCGGAAGTCGCCGCCCTTGACCGTGTCGTAGAACAGCCGGTAGACGGAGTCGCCGTCGTTGCGGTAGTTCTTCGCCGCGTTGATGCCGCCCTGCGCGGCGATCGAGTGCGCGCGCCGGGGCGAGTCCTGGAAGCAGAACTGGATGACGTTGTAGCCCTGCTCGGCCAGTGTCGCGCCGGCGGCACCGCCGGCGAGGCCGGTGCCGACCACGATGACGGTGTGCTTGCGGCGGTTGGCGGGGTTGACCAGCTTGGCGGAGAACTTGCGGCGGTCCCAGCGGGTCTCGATGGGGCCGTCCGGCGCTGCGGTGTCGGCGATGTCGTCGCCGACGGTCCAGTAGGCGCTTCCGCCAGAGCCGAGGGAATTCGTCTCGGGCATCTCAGTCCACCAATCCGGCCAGCACGGCGATGGGAACGGTCACGAAGCCCGCCGAGATGAGGACCGCCAGAACGGTCGCGGCGATCTTCAGGTTCTTCTCCCGAGCCGCGCTGTGCACGCCGAGGGTGCGAGCAGCGCTCCAGAAGCCATGGTGAATGTGCAAACCGAGCGCCAGCATCGCGATGATGTAGAAAAGTGTGACCCACCACACGGAGAAGCTGGACACGATGTTGTCGTAGGCGGCGCCTTCGACTCCGTGCCGGTTCACCGTCAGGGTCGTGAAGTCCAGGAGGTGGTAGATGACGAAAAGGGCGATGATGATGCCGCCGTAACGCATCGTGTTGACGGCGTAGCTCGCCTCGAGTCGCTGCCGGTGAGCGTACTTCTGCGGCCGGGCCTTCAGATCCCGTCGGCTGAGCTGGTACGCCGTGGTGGCGTGCAGCACGATCGCGACGAGCAGCAGGGCCCGCATGATCCACAGGAACCAGGCTCCGTGGAGCGCGGGGACCCCGATCGTGCGCAGCCAGTGCGCGTACTCGTCGAAGCTCTCGCGGCCGTAGAAGATCTTCAGGTTGCCGAGCATATGGACGAGGAGATAAAGCAGCATCACCCCCCCGGTGACGGCCATCACAGCCTTCTTGCCGATGGTGGACCGCCAGAAGATGCCTACGGGGGACGTAGGCCGCGCGTCGTTCGTTACAGCCACGCTGCGAACCCTAGGGACAACTTCCTCATCGGTCCAAGACATGCTGGGCCTCAGCTCGATAGGCTGCGCCTATCGTCAGTTACCCTAAGGTGTGCAGCTTCATCAGCTTGCGTACTTTGTCGCCGTCGCCGAGACCAGGCACTTCACCCATGCGGCCGAGCGCGAGCACGTGGCGCAGCCCTCCCTCTCGCAACAGATCCGTGCACTGGAACAGGAGCTGGGTAGTCCCCTCTTCAACCGAATGAGGGGCAACATCACACTCACTCCGGCAGGGGAGACTCTGCTGCCGCTGGCACGTCGGATCCTCGCCGACACCGAGACGGCCCGCCGGCAGGTGCAGGAGCTGCTCGACCTGCGCCGGGGAACTGTGCGGCTGGGGGCGACGCCCAGCCTGTGTACCGGGTTCCTCCCTGAGGTGCTGTACGCCTTCCACCGGGAGTACCCGGGCATCCACCTCGTCGTCGAGGAGGGGGGCTCCCGCGATCTCGTCCGCGACCTCGCGCAGGGGCACCTCGATCTGGCGCTCATCATCCTTCCCCTGCACAGCACCGATCCGGCGCTGGCGACCATGCCGCTGCTGCGGGAGGACCTCGTCCTCGTCACCTCGGAGAACTCCCCGCCGCCGGCGCGGGATGGTCAGCTGCGGGTGACAGACCTCCGGAACCGCCCCATGGTGATGTTCAGACGGGGCTACGACCTGCGCGAGTTCACCGTCGGCGCCTGTCGGATGGCCGGTTTCGAGCCGACCTTCGCTATCGAGGGCGGCGAGATGGACGCGGTGGTGGGATTCGTCGAGGCGGGTCTGGGCGCGGCGGTGATCCCGAGCATGGTCGCCCGGCGCCAGCGCCTGCGAAGCACCGGCTTCGTGCCGCCCGGCCTGCACCGGACGATCGGTCTCGCGCACCGGCGTGACGTCGAGCCGCCGCAGGCCGCCAAGGAACTCCGCCGCAGTCTCCGCGCCTATTTGAAGAGCACCGCCGCCGCCGGCACCCTCCCGCCCGGAACCGATCTCGTCCCCGAGTGACTCCGCGCTGTTCGGAGGGTCACTTCGAGTACGACAAAAAGGGCATATGATTTACGTCACACTGACGAGAGGTATTTTCCTGGTTAGCGTGGCCCGAGCGGCCCTATTGTCCGTGGTCGGTGCTCAGTAGTGCTGGCGGCGGTGAAATAGGGCTGGAGCAAGGATTTTTGTCCGGTGGCTGCGGGGGAGCGGTGCCGCGCGTGTCGCGATGCGGTGTTTCCCGGGCAGGTGCCGGCGCCGAAACGGGGGTTGGCGCGATGTCGTTCGTGCTGTGCTGTGCTGTGCGGAATATTATTTCGCGATCTCCCCGTCCGGCGGGTCACCGGCGCCCGGCGACCCGCCGGACACTGGCGGCCTGCCGCCCGGGGGATTCGGCTCACCGCGGCCGGCGGCTGGGGCCGCCTGTCCACGACCTGCGCCACCAGCAGACCGGGAGCATCGCTGACCAGCGGTTTTCCGGTGGGCTTCACGGCGCCCCGCGGGGAGTGGGTGGGTGGTCGTGACGGTGCTCGGTGACCGTGCGGACCGCATGGGACTCTGGTCCGAGATGCGTAGGCGTGCCGAGAGCTCCTGGTTCGAGCGACCAGAAGACGTCGCGCCCGCGCGGCCGAAAAATCTGCCGGAGCTATCGGAGCATGCTGCTCCGAACGCTCCGCACATTCGTGCAGGAGGAACTGTGAACAGCGTCGACCTTGCTCTCAAGGAAGCGATGGAGATCGACGGCGCGACTGGTGTCGCGCTGGTGGACTTCACCAGCGGAATGACCCTGGGAACCCTGGGCAGCAACCCCTCTTTCGATCTGGAAGTGGCTGCGGCCGGTAACACCGAAGTCATCCGGGCGAAGATCCGCACGATGGAAAGCCTGGGGCTGGCCGACACCATCGAGGACATCCTGATCACCCTGGGGCGGCAGTACCACCTGGTTCGCCTGCTGCAGAGTCACACCGGGCGGGGCCTGTTCCTCTACCTGGTCCTGGACAAGGGTCGCGCCAACCTCGCCATGGCGCGTCACCGTCTGCGCTCCATCGAATCGCAGCTCGACATCTAAGGCGCCGCCCCTGCCGGCATCCACGGCATACATCGCGTACACGGCATCCAGGGCACCGCCGGTGGCGCGCGGTCGGCGCCGGCGGCGGCGCCGACCGACGCGCGTGTCCGGAACGCTGCACGGGTGAATGATGGACGTCGTGACGAGCACGCCGACGACAGGTACGCGACGACGGACCCGCGCATGACCGACCCGCGCATGACCGACACATCCACGACGGATACCGCGACGGCGGGCACGCCGACGCTGCGGATCACCGGGCGGGTCCTGGTCGGGCCGGACGACGTCCGGGGCGAGGTCTGGGTGGTCGGCGGGCGGGTGACCTTCACCGCCCCGACCGGTGCCGCCGCCCGCGAGGTCCGGACGGTCACGGGCTGGGTGATCCCCGGTCTCGTCGACGCGCACTGCCACGTCGGTCTCGTCTCCACCGGCGCGACCGACACGCGGACGGCCGAGGAGCAGATCCTGGCCGACCGCGGCACCGGTGCCCTGCTGCTGCGTGACGCCGGGTCGCCGTCCGACACCCGGTGGATCGACGAGCGGGCGGACCTGCCCCGCCTGATCCGCGCCGGCCGGCACATCGCCCGCCCGAAGCGGTACCTGCGCGGGTACGCGGCCGAGGTGGAGCCCGACGAGCTGACCGCCCAGGTCGCCGAGCAGGCCCGCCGGGGCGACGGCTGGGTCAAGCTCGTCGGCGACTGGATCGACCGGGCGACGGGCGACCTCGCCCCGTGCTGGCCGGCCGACGCGGCACGTGCGGCCATCGACACCGCTCACGCCCTCGGCGCCCGGGTCACGGCCCACTGCTTCGCGGAGAGCTCGCTGGCCGACCTCGCCCACGCCGGTATCGACTGCGTCGAGCACGCCACCGGTCTCACCGACGTGACTGTCGGGCTCTTCGCCCAGCGGGAGATCGCCATCGTTCCCACCCTGGTGAACATCGCGACCTTCGAGGAGATCGCCGCCGGCGCGGAGGCGAAGTTCCCCACCTACGCCCGCCACATGCGCGACCTGCACGCGCGCCGGTACGACACCGTCGCCACCGCGTTCGAGGCCGGCATCCCGATCTACGTCGGGACGGACGCCGGCGGCTCACTGCCGCACGGGCTGGTGGCCGACGAGGTCGCCGAGCTGGTCGCGGCCGGGATGCCGCCGCAGGCCGCCCTGGGCGCCGCCTGCTGGGACGCCCGCCGCTGGCTCGGCCGGCCGGGACTGGCGGAGGGCGAGTCGGCCGACCTCGTCGTGTACCCGGCCGACCCGCGGCTCGACGTGCGGGTGCTGCGGGCCCCCGAGCTGATCGTCCTGCGCGGTGAGGTCTACTAGACGTCCGCCGGGCCGGCTGGGCCGGCTCGCCCTGGCGGCCCTCGCGGAACCTCTGTGCGTGCTGCTCGTTGTCAGCTGGTGAAGCCTCCGGCGCAGCGGCCCGCCGGTGACAGGGTGGTGACGCGGTGGCCGCGCGAGCGCGGAGGCCGCGATGGTGGAGCTGGTGTCCGGGGCCAACACCGACCTGGCCGGCAGCGAGCTCTCGTTGTCGCTGCCGGGACCGTTCGACCTGTCCGCCCTGGTACTCGGGGCCGATGGGCGCGTCTCCGGCGACCGTGACATGATCTTCTACAACCAGCCGAACGCCGCCGGTGTCACCCTGCGGGACACCCCCGAGGCCCGTGTCATCGACCTGAACCTGGCCCGGCTGCGCCCGGGTGCCGAGCGGGTCGTCCTCGTGGCCAGCCCGGCGGACGGCGCCAGCTCCTTCGGGAGGCTGCCACCGCCGCTCGCGACCGTGCGCGCCGCCGGCCGCCCGGTGGCGACCCTGCGCCCGCCCCGCCTGGACACGCAGACCGCCCTGCAGATCGCCGAGTGCTACCGCCGCGGCGGGCGGTGGAAGATCCGGGCGCTGGGCCAGGGCTATGCCGACGGGCTGGCCGGGCTGGCCCGCGACTTCGGTATCGAGGTCGAGGAACCGCCGGCGCCGGCGGTTCCTCGGGCGTCGACACCAGCCCCGGCTCCGGGCCGCATGGTGCCCGCGCCGGGGCCCGCCGGCGACGTCCTCCTGGAGGTTCTGGAGCTCACCAACGCCGAGCGGGCCCGCTTCGGACTGGCGCCGCTGTCCGCCGAGCCGCGCCTGGCCGCGGCCGCCGCGCGGCACAGCGCCGACATGGCCGCCCGTGGCTTCTTCGCCCATGAGACGCCGGAAGGTGTCGGTGTGGCCAACCGTGTCGTTGCCTGTGGCTACGCCTACGCGGTGGTCGCCGAGAACATCGCCGCCGGCCAGCGGACCGCCCGCGAGGTCGTCGCGGGCTGGATGGACAGCCCCGGCCACCGGGCGAACGTCCTGCGGCCCGAGGTGCGCCAGCTGGGCGTCGGCCGGGCGGAGGGCGGGGAGTACGGCGTCTACTGGACGCAGGTTTTCGGGACTCCGCGCTGACCCCGCAGCTGACCGCAGATCCGATGACCCGTTCGACCAATTGACTCGTTTTACCTGGTAGTCAGTGTCGACGTTGTGGATGGTTTGCTTGCTCCACCCGTGTTCGTGACCGTACGTTCCCACAGATCACCGTGATCAGCTCTCGGCGGTGAGCAGAGGGGTCCGCGTTGCGCCGCGGGCCGCCGGGGAGACGTCCGCGGTCCTTCCCGAGCACAGCCAGGCACCGGCCACGGTGCGACGTGAGGTGGGCGCCGTGGACGAAATCATGGGCTACGCCCTGTTGAGCCTGGGCACCGGTGCGCTCTACGCGCTCGTCGCCACCGGCGTGGTGGCGGTGCAGCGCGGCGCCGGCGTCCTGAACATGGCACAGGGTGCGCTGCTGGCCTGGTCGGCCTACGCCTTCCACGGCGCGCACACCACCTGGGGCCTGCCGGTCGCCCTGGCGGCCGTGCTCGCCGTCGGGTCGACGATGGCGATCGGCCTGGTCTTCCACCACCTGGTCCTGCGCCCGATGCGGCAGGCGACGGCGGTGCTGCGGCTCATGGCCACCCTGGGCCTGCTCATCGTCATCCAGTCCTCGCTCACCCTGATGTACGGCGGGGAGGTCCGGAACTCGCCGACGGTTCTGCCGACGTCCAAGGTGACGCTGTTCGACACCGCGGTCGGCCTGGACGTCTTCGTCCGCCTCGCGGTGGTGGCGGCGGTCGTGGCCGGGCTGTGGGCGGTGTTCCGGTTCACCACGCTCGGGCTCGCGGCCACGGCGGTGACGGAGAACGCGCGTGCCGCGGCCACGCTCGGCTGGTCGCCCGACACCGTCGCGAGCTGGGCCTGGCTGGCCGGTTCGGCGCTCGCCGGGCTCGGCGGGGTCCTGCTGGCGCCGCTGCAGAACCCGCTGTCGGCCGGTGGGCTGATGCTGCTGATCGTCCCGGGGCTGGCGGTCGCGCTGGTCGCCCGGTTCCGGTCGCTGCCGGTGGTGCTCGGCGCCGCCCTGGCACTCGCCGTGGTCGAGCTGGAGATCCAGGTCAACCTGATCGCCGACCATCCCGCCTGGCGGGGCCTGGACCGCGCGGTTCCGCTGGCGGTGATCGTGTTCTACCTGGCGGTGCGCGGGCGCGGCATCCCGGACCGCGGCCATGTCGCCGACCGGCACCCGTCGCTGGGCAGCGGGCGGGTGCACTGGCGGGCGCTCGGCATCACCGTCGCCGCCGCCCTGGCGGCGCTCTGGTGGCTGCTGCCGGCAGCGTGGGTGAACGCGCTGAACGCGAACGCGATCTGGGCGACGATCATCATCTCGGTGGTGGTGCTGGTCGGCTTCACCGGCCAGCTCTCGCTGGCGCAACTCGCCTTCTCCGGCACGGCCGCGCTCATCGCCGGGCGGCTCGTCGCCATCCAGGGCTGGCCGCTCGAGGCGGCGCTCGTGGTGGGCGTCGCCGGCACCGCCGTCGTCGGGGTGCTGTTCGCGCTGCCCGCGCTGCGCACCCGCGGGCTGCAGCTCGCGGTGGTCACACTCGGCCTGGGGGCCGCGGTGGACGCCCTGCTGTTCCAGCGCGGCTACCACTCGCCGGCCCCGCCGAGCCCGTTCGGTGACCTGTTCGGTGATCTCGCCCGGCTGGAGGGGACGGAGGTCGGCGACACCACCCTCTTCGGCATCAGCCTGGACAAGGTGGCGCACCCCCGCGGTTTCGCGACCCTGTCGCTGCTCTCGTTCGTCCTGCTCGGCCTGATCGTGGCCAACCTGCGGCGAGGGCGGGCGGGGCGGCGGCTGATCGCGGTCCGTACCAACGAGCGGGCCGCGGCGGCACTCGGCATCAGCGTGGTCGGGGCCAAGATCTACGCCTTCGCGCTGTCCGCGGCGATCGCGGGCTTCGGGGGAGTGCTCTACGCGTTCTACGCCTTCGGTGAGCGCGGCAACATCGACTACGGCGCCGGTCTGTTCTCCCCGTTCGCCTCGATCCTGCTGATCGCCTACGCGGTGGTCGGGGGTGTCGGCTGGATCAGTGGTGCCTTCGCCGGCGCGACGATGGCCGCGGAGGCGCTGGCGACCAGGTTCGGGGCCTGGGCGGGCAGCCTGCTGGAGCGGGTGGGCGCTGTGCTGCGGGTGCTCCTCGCCGCGGTGGCCGCGCTGGTGGGGCTGGTGGTCGGCCGGGCGGCCGCGCCGCGGGAGCAGCCGCACCTCGCGAGCGCCGCAGCGGCGGGCGGGTCCGCGCGGCGGGGCGCGGCCCACCGGATCGGCCGGCTGCTGCCCTGGCTGTGCGCCGCCGTCTTCGCGGGCGTCGCCCTCGCGCTGGGCGGACGGGTCATCGACTGGCTCGCCGACCTCGATCGGTACGTGCCGCTGATCGGCGGCCTGGTCCTCGTCGTGGTCCTGTCCCGGTCGGGTGGCGGCATGGCGCCGGAGAACGCCCGCAACGCCCGGCGGGTCCTCGATCGCCATTTCCCCCGGGCCGTCGAGCGACGGCTGGCCGCCGACGGCGTGCGGGTCTCCCGCCTGCTCGGCCCGGCCGCACCGGCCGCACCGGCCGCACCTGTTGCGCCTGCTGTGCCGGCGCGGGGGGCCGACCTGCCGGCTGGGCCGGCGACGGGCCCACTGCGGCAGGTGGGCGCGGTCGCGTATCCGGCGCGCCCGGCGACCCTGTCCGTCTGGGGGCTTTCGGTGCGGTTCGGCGCCGTGGAGGCGATCCGCTCGGTGGACCTGCGGGTGGAGCCCGGCCAGATCGTCGGGGTCATCGGGCCGAACGGTGCCGGAAAGACCACGGTCATCGACGCGATCACCGGCTACACGTCATCCGTGTCGAGCTCCCTGATGCTCGGCGAGACCCGCCTCGACCGGCTGCCGCCGCACCTGCGGGCCCGCGCCGGCATCAGCAGGTCGTTCCAGAACCTCGAGCTCTTCGAGGACCTGACCGTCCTGGAGAACATCCAGGCCGCCTGCGACCCGCGCGACGCCCGTGCCTACCTCGGCGATCTGGTGTTCCCGCGATCCCGACCGCTGCCGGCCGCGGCGGCCGCCGCGGTGGAGGCGTTCGGGCTGCGGGAGGACCTGCTGCGCACCGTCTCGGAGCTGTCGTACGGCCGCCGCCGGCTGCTGGCGATCGCCCGCGCCGTGGCGACCTGCCCGTCCGTCCTCCTCCTGGACGAGCCGTGCGCGGGACTCGACGAGACGGAGAGCGCCGGGGTCGCGGCCCTGCTGCGCCGGCTCGCGGACCACTGGAACCTGGGGATCCTGCTGAACGAACACGACATGGAGGTGGTGATGCGGATCTGTGACCAGATCGTGGTTCTCGACGGTGGCGAGGTGATCGCACGCGGCACCCCCGGTCAGATCCGGGTCGACCCGCGGGTGCGCAGCGCCTACCTGGGGACGTCCGCACCCGTCGCCGCCGCGGTGGGCAGGACACGGCAGTGAGCCCGGCACCGTGGCGGCGGCAGGCCCGCGCCGCGACCGTACCGACGCCGGAGGCGGCCGTACCGGCCTCCCGTCAGGCCATGCCCAGGCAGACCAGGGCGGCTCCTGGAACGGGGGCGACGCCGGCGGGCCCCGGGCCCGGGGTGCCGGTGCCGGTGCTGACAGCGCGCGGGCTGTCGGCCGGCTACGGCGAGGGCGGGCCCGCAGTGCGTGACCTCGACCTGGACCTGTGCCCGGGCGAGATCGTGACGCTGCTCGGGCCGAACGGAGCCGGCAAGACGACGACGCTGCTCGCGCTGAGCGGGGCGCTGCGGCCGCGCACCGGGGTCGTCCGCTGGGCCGGCCGGGTGACGACCGCGCCGCTGCACCAGCGGGCCCGCGCCGGCCTGGCCCTCGTTCCCGAGGACCGGTCCGTGATCATGGAACTCACCGTCCGCGAGAACCTGCGGCTGGGGGCGGCCGACGCCGACCTGGCCCTGGAGACCTTCCCCGAACTGGCCGGGCATCTGGACCGGCGGGCCGGGCTGCTGTCCGGCGGTCAGCAGCAGATGGTCGCCCTGGCCCGGGCTCTGGCTCGCCGGCCGGCCGCGCTGCTGGCCGACGAGCTGTCACTCGGCCTCGCGCCCCAGATCGCCGAACGGCTGCTGGGCGTCGTCCGGGCAGCGGCCGACGGTGGCCTGGCCGTGCTCCTCGTGGAGCAGCATGTCCGCAGCGCGCTCGCCGTCGCCGACCGGGTCATCGTCCTGCGGCACGGGCAGGTCGCCTGGTCCGGCCCGGCGGAGCAGGCGCGGGCCGATCCGGACGTGCTCGTCGGCGCCTACCTGCCCCTCGCCTGACCAGCGTGCGCCCGTCGGTCAGGACGCGCCGCGGGTGAGGAGCGAGAGCGCCTCGTAGGTCTCCGGCCCGAGCGGCAACCAGCCGTGGGTGGCGCTGTCCCAGCGGGCGCCGCGCATCGTCGTGTTGAACACCCGGGAGACACCGGGAAACGCGCTCGGCTTCGTGAAGTCCAGCGGCGGGATCAGGCCGAGGTCGAGCCCGCTGGTTCCGCGCAGCTGGTCGAGCAGGGCGCGGGACGTCAGCTCGCCCGGCACGGCGTTGCCCACCTTCTCCGCGATCTGGACGGACAGCCAGGCCGCGGTGGAGGACGTCGACGAACGGATCTCGGCGCGCGCGTCGGTGTTCCCGGCGGCCTCCTCGGCGTCCAGCTCGGACAGCATCCGGGCAAGCTCGGGGAACTCGCCGCGCTGGCTGAACTCGGGGAACACGCTGGCCACGACCAGGTTGTCGGCGGCTGGGCCGAGCCGATCGAGGTACTCCTCCGACAGGGTGCCCGCCGCGTGGCAGGTGCGCAGGCCCGCCCCGCCGCCGCCGCCGATCACGGCATAGGCGGCCTGGTCGAACACGACGAGCACGGCGCCGTCGGCGTTCGCCCGGGTGAGCTGGGCGATCGTCGGGGTCAGGTCGCTGGAGGTGATCGGGACGCGGAGCTCGGGGGACAGCGGTGTGCCCGCCGCCCGCCCGCCGGCCTGTGCCATCGTGATCAGCCGGTCGCTGGCCGCCAGGTCGTAACCCACCAGGCCGATCTTCGACGCGCCGGCCCTGCGCAGCAGCGACGGGCAGACGGTCGGGTAGAACGTCAGCGGACTGATCATGAAACTGACGTCCGAGCTGAGCTCGGACTGGTCCACGGCGATGCCGGCCGACCCGATGGCGGGAATGCCCGCCTGCTCGAGGATCGGCATGATCCCGCCCGAGGTGGACACTGCGGAGACCACGGCCAGGACGTTCTCGTCGACCGCCTGCTGGGCGCACTCCTTGGCCGCCGCCGGGTCGTTCCGCTCGTTGCAGTGCACGATCTCGACCGGATGGCCCTTGATACCGCCACGCTCGTTGACCGCGCGGGCGGCGGCCCGGACCGCGGCGACCATCTCGGGATGCCCGACGCCGACGCCGCCCTCGGCAGCGATGATCATCAACTTGGTCGGGTCGCCCGAGCTCGTGGCGGAACCACCGGACGGCTCGTCGCTCCCCCCGCCGCACGCGGCGAGCGCCGTGACGGCGCCGATGCAGGCGGCTCCGAGCCGCAGACCCAGACGTCGTCTCACCGGTTCGTCCCTCCTGATGCGCCTCAAGCCCCTGGCGGGCCGACGGGCCGACCGGGCGGCGCGACGGTGACTGCCCGCCCGCGAGGCCCTGCGGCCCCGTCACGGTAGACCGTCGGTGCCGGGCCCTGATGGCAGGGTGATCCGGTACTTCGCTGGTGTGACGCCGGAATGACTCTCCGCTGCGCAACCGCGGCGCCGGTCCGTCGGCCGGCGCCGGCGCCGTGCGCACCCTTGCGCGCACTGCGTCGACGGAGTCGGTCGCGCCTGGTCAGATCACCTGCGACCAGGCGTAGGCGAAGCCCATGACCTGATCGGTGAGCGTCTCCAGATGGCTCGCTGCCCGCCGGTCGAGCACCTCACCGTTCGGGCCGAAGGGGGCGCTGGACGTGTCGATCGAGACGCCGAGGGGAGTCGGCCAGCCGCGCAGGGCGTGGATCGTGGACCGCAGGGCTGTGAGGGTGGTGCCGGCGGTCTGCGGCCCGTCCGCGCAGACGATCAGGCCGACCACGCGGCCGTCCAGGTAGGGGCGGGGCGCTCCCCGAAGATCCTCCAGGTAGTCCAGGGCGTTCTTCACCAGACCGGACATACCGCCGTGGTAGCCCGGAGTGGCGATGACGACCCCGTCCGCCCGGCCCACCTCGCTGAGGAGCCGGCGGGCCGCCGGAGTGCGCTCCCGCTGCCCCGGGACGTACATCGGCAGGTCGATGTCGGCGGAGCCGAGCAGGACGGTCTCCGCGCCCGCGGCCGCCATCGAGCCCAGGACCGTCTCCAGCGCCCGCAGGGTGGTCGACTCCGGCCGGGTGGCCCCGCCGATGCCGACGATGGTGGGGCGGCGGCGTCGCTCCGCCCGCGTGGGCGGCGGGCCGATGACGCCCAGCGCGGCCAGATCGGCGATGCCGCCCGGACCGGTGTCCGTGGGCCTGGTGAGTGGTGGGCCGGTGCGTCCGCGGCGTTGCGCCAGCGGTTCCCCCGAGCCGGGGTACGGACGGCTGTCACCGTTCCCCGGATACGCACCGTGCGCGTCGACCATCGACTCCTCCTCATGCATCGCTGTGCGGTGTCTGCGACATGTGACTACCGCACGGCGTGGGTGAGATGCGACGGAAGCGTAGGCCCTTGCGTCAGGGGCGTTCCGGGATGCGTCGCAGTGTGGCCGGCAGGACGACGGCGCCGGGGCCGTACGACGCGGCCCGGTCGCCCGGGTTGGAGATGTGGCAGCGCCGCAGGGACAGGCAGCCGCACCCGATGCAGGAGTCGAGCCCGTCGCGCAGTTTCTCCAGCGCCTCGATCCGCTCGTCCAGCCGGGTCCGCCAGGCGCGGGAGATCGACGTCCAGTCGGCCCGGGTGGGGGTCCGCTCGGCGGGCAGGCTGCGCAGCGCCTCGCGGATCTCCTCCAGGCTCAGCCCGATGTTGCGGGCCGCTCGGATGAAGGCCAGCCGGCGGAGCACATGACGGGCGTAGCGGCGCTGGCCGCCGCTCGTGCGGCTTGCGCTCAGCAGCCCCTCCCGTTCGTAGAAGCGCAGGGCTGAGGCGCTGAACCCGCTGCGGCGCACCACATCTCCGAGGGACAGGACGTCCGTGGCGTTCATCGTTCGACGGTAGCGAACCTGAATCTCACGTCAACTACAGGTGTCGGCGGAACGGGCCGGTGATCTCGAAGGTGACCCCCGCCCGGCTACGCCCCTGGGTACCACGCTGCGAGCTGACGTAGAGGCGGCGGCCGTCCGGGCTGAACGCCGGGCCGGTGATCTCGGATTCCCGGTGGCCCGGCAGCTGCAGGAAGCGGGAGAACGTCCCGTCCGGAGTGATCAGGTTCAGCGCGGGGCCCGGGCGGTCCTCCGCCACGAACAGGTCACCCAGGGCCGAGCCGGTGATGTTGTCGGCTCCCGCCATGGTCAGGCCGCCGCGCGGGACCGCCTCGGGATCATGAAGGAGTGCGATCTGCTCGCCGACAGCGTCGTAGGCCCAGATCCGGTTGTCGCCCTTCGTCGTGAACAGGCAGCGGCCCGCCGTGTAGTAGCAGCCCTCACCGCCGTTGAAGGTGCGGGCGCCGTCGGCCTGACGCCGGGTCGCGCGGGGAAAACCGTCCGGGTCCGGCACCAGGGCCCAGGTCACCGGTCCGGAGACGGCGTCCGCGGGGGCCCGCAGCACCTCCAGCGTGCCGTCGGACAGGTCGCCCCACCGGGTCGGGCGGAACCGGTAGAAGCAGCCGTCGCGCCGATCCTCGGTGAGATAGACGACCTGGCGGTCGGGGTCGCAGGCCGCCGCCTCGTGAGTGAACCGGCCCATCGCGGGACGTGCCACCGCCGGCCGGCTGCCGTCCGGCCAGGTCTCGTGCACCCGCCCGAACGCGTACTCCTCGCAGGACAGCCAGGTGCCCCACGGTGTCGCCCCGCCCGCGCAGTTCGCGTTCGTGCGCCGCAGGATCCGGCTGGCGGAGATGATCGTGCCAGCGGCGTCGAACCGCAGCGCCGAGGCGCCGCCGTTCAGCATGGTCTCGGAGTTCGAGACGTAGATCCAGCCGTTGCCGGCGGGGAAGCAGGCTCCACCGTCCGGTGCGTCATGCCAGGACAGGCCGGTGCCGGGCACGATCTCGCGGGATCGCGCGACCACCCGGCTGGAGAAGCCCGCCGGCAGCGCGACCCCGTTGGAGTCGGGGGCCCGCAACGGGCCATACGGGCCCCGGCCCGGCTGGGCGGTGGTCGCCACCGCCGACTGCCAGCTCGTACCGCACAGGACGGCGGTTCCGACACCGGTGGCGGCCAGGCGCAGCAGCGCCCGTCGATCCATGCTCGGCACCTCCTCGCAGCCGGCGTGCCCACCTGTGGCGCGGCTGTCGCACCGAGTGATAGCACAGGCACGGTGAGACGTCCTGACGGTTGTGCTGTGGGCCGGTGGCCATCCCCGGCGAAACGGGGAAATCCGCCTCGCTACGATCTGACCGTGGCGGCCTCGTTCTCCCGACCAGCTGACGGCCCGGCTGCGGATGATTTCTCTGACCGGTATTCGGGTCAGATGCCGGAGCAGGTGGTCGAGCAGGTGGCGGGCCAGCCCGGCGAGGTCGAGGCACCCGGGGCCTTCACACTTCCGGCCGAGGAAGGCGCCCACCGGCGTTTCGACCCGCTGACCGGCCGCTGGGTCCTGGTGTCGGCGGGGCGGGTCGCGCGCCCATGGCGCGGCGGTGAGGAAAAGGTAACCACCACGCACGGCGCATACGACCGGGAATGTCATCTCTGCCCGGGAAACGTGCGTGCCTCCGGAATCACTAATCCGGACTATGACGGTGTTTATGTCTTCGACAACGACTTTCCGGCGCTGCGCCCCGGCGCCCCGGCGGCGGTGGACGGTGTGGGCTGGGCGGGTGATGATCCGGACGCGCGGGTCGCGGCCCTGCTGCGGGCCCAGCCGGGGACGGGGACGTGCCGTGTCATCTGCTTCGATCCCCGCCACGACGACACACTGGCCAGCCTGCCGCTCGACCGGGTCCGGGCGGTGGTCGACACCTGGGCCGACCAGGAGCGTGAGCTGGCCCGGACCTGGACCTGGGTGCAGATCTTCGAGAACCGCGGGGCGGCGATGGGCGCCTCCAACCCGCACCCCCACGGCCAGATCTGGGCCTCCTCCTTCCTCCCCGACCTGCCGGCCGCCGAGGACCGGTCCCAGCGCGAGTACCGGCGCTCACACGGGACGTCGCTGCTGGTCGACTACGCGGCCCTGGAATCCGACCTCGACACCGCTACCAGTCCCGCCGGTGCCGGTGCCGGTGCCGGTGCTGCTGGTGCCGCTGGGCCCGGCCGGGTGGTCGTGGCGAACGAACACTGGGTCGTCGTCGTCCCGTACTGGGCGCTCTGGCCGTTCGAGACGCTGGTGCTGCCGCGCCGCCCGGTGCCGCTGCTGCACCAGCTGACCGACGCCGAACGCGACGCGCTGACGGTGGTGTTGCGCACCCTGCTCCGCACCTACGACACCCTGTTCGACACGCCCTTCCCCTACTCGATGGGCTGGCACGCCGCGCCCGGCCCGCACCCGGGCGCTGACTGCGCCGATGGCGCCGACCGCGCTGACGGCGCTGAGCCGGAGGGGGAGCACTGGCAGGTGCACGCGCACTTCCATCCGCCGTTGCTGCGGTCGTCCACCGTGCGCAAGCATGTGGTCGGGTATGACATGTTCGCCGGCATGCAGCGGGACATCACCCCGGAGGACGCCGCCGAGCGGCTGCGGGCCGCCCGACGGCGCGCGGAGGGGGCGGCGAGTACCGGCGAGCGGCCGTGACGCGGGATCCTCGCGGGGCTGTGGCAGCGGGCTGATCGAGACCCGCCGGGGCGTTTCACCCGCCACCACCCGCGCCCCGCAGTGGTTCGTTCGGGTGGTGGGTCGGGCCGGTCAGGGGGTGCCGGCGAGCGCGTGCCTGCCGGCCCGCTGCTCGGCGGAGAACTCCCAGAGTCGGCCGACGGCCCACCAGGGCCATTCGTGCCCCCCCTGCCAGGGCACGCCGACCACCACTGACGAGCTGGTCACCCGCGAGGACTCGGTGCGCGCGTCGGGGAACGAGACGTCGACGTAGTCCGACCAGCCGCCGCGCCAGGGCACCGTCGTGTCCTCGGTTCCGTGGATGTGCATCATCCGGATGGGGGACCGGTCGCAGGGCACGAGCAGGTGGCCCGCGACGACCCCGGCTGCGGCGAAGACGTCCGGTGCCTCGCAGACGGCGCGCGCCGCCATCATCCCGCCGTTGGAGTAACCCCAGACGTAGACGCGGGCGGGGTCGATCGAGGTCCGCCGGCTCGCGTCCGCCACCAGGTCGCGCAGGTAGGCGACGTCGTCCACGCCGTGCGTCCCGGCGCAGCAGGTGCCGGCGTTCCAGGCCCCGCCCACGGCATGGCCGTAGGCCAGCGCGAACCCGTGCCCGTCGGCGAACGGGGTGGCACCGCTGATGTCGCGCATGACGGCCGCGTCGTGACGATAGGCATGCAGGAGGACCACAAGGGGCCGCGGCTGGCCCGGTCGGACGGTGGTGTGCAGCTCGTAGCTGCGACCCGACCGCAGCGTGATCTCCGTGGTGTGGCTGCCTGCCGGCCCGGCCGCGCCGAGCCCGCCGGAATCCGCCGCGCCACCGCCTGTGGCGCCACCGCTCGCGGCACCGCCGCCTGTCGGGGGAGTGGTCGCCGGTGGGAAGCCGGGCTCGGAGGTGAGGGTGCTCTCGTCCGTGGCGCCGGGCACCGATCCGGATGCGGCGGGCGGGTCCGCGGTCGTCGTATCAGCCGCCCCCGGGGCGGCTGTGGCCTGCTGGCTGCTCGTGGCCGCGCCCGGGGGTGCCGTCGCCGCGGCGACCAGGTGTGCGGCGGAGCGTGCGGCCGGGTGGGGGTCGGTGGACCAGCCCAGCGCCATCTGTACCGCGGCGAGTGCCGCGAGTGGCAGACCCAGGGCGGCCAGGAGGATGATCACATACCTGCCGCCAGGCGCCACCGCACCCCCCCACCCGGGCCCCGCGCGAACCTGGGTCCCACCGACGCCAACACAGCTGAGCGCGGCCCGAGCGGGCCACAATCAGATAGATCAGATAGATCAGGCAGATACTTATGCGTCGTTGCTTCGGTCGCAGGTTTCTTGCCGAGGTCATCGTAATGCGCCCGGCCGGAGACGCCGGTAGCCCCACCAGGGACAGGCCGCGCCGGCCGGGCGTCTCACCGCCGGGCGGGTGCCCCGGCTGCGCCTCCGACGTGTCTCAGCTGCGCCGCAGGCCGTCGATCGCCCGGTAGATCCGCTCCTCGGAGATCGGATAGGGCGTGCGCAGGGCCTGCGCGAACAGGCTCACCCGCAGCTCCTCGATCATCCACCGGACCGCCCGCACCGGCTCGGCCGTCGATCCTTCCGGGCCCAGCTCGTCGGTCAGCTCGCGGAACGCCGCCAGCACATGGCCCACCCGGGTGGTGAGCTGCCGGTCACGGGCGGCATCGCCGGGAAGCCGTTCGACCCGCCGCTGCGCCGCGGTCAGGTAGCGCTCCAGGTCGGGCAGCCGCTCGACCCCGGTGCGGGTCACGAAACCGCGGTGGATCAGCTCGTCGAGCTGCCCGCGCAGGTCGGCGGCGGTGGCCAGCAGAGCCGGGCTGGTCAGCGTGCGCAGGCCGCGGTCGATCTGGTGGGCCAGCGCGAGCACCCGCTCGGTGCCGCGGACCACCGTCAGAGCGGTCTCCGGCAGCTCCGCCCGCACCGTGTCGAGCAGGACCCGGAACCCCGCCTCGTCCCGCACGGGACCGCCCGCACGGCGCAGGAGCACGTCCATGGCGGCGGCGACACAGTCGTCGAGCAGGTCGCTGATGTCGCGGTGCGGGTTGTTGCTCAAGGCCAGCTTCGCCGCGTTCGGCAGCCGCCCGATGATCCCCCGGACGGGGGAGGGGACACCGAGCAGCAGGAGCCGGCGGGTACCCGCCCACATGGCCCGGTCGGCCTCGTCCCGGTCGTCGAAGACCCGGACGGCCACCGAGCCGCCCTCGTCCACCAGCGCCGGGTGGGCCCGTACGACATGCCCGCCCCGGCTCCGCTCGATCACTGCCGGCAGCGTTCCGACGTCCCAGCTGAGCAGGCCGGAGCGCTCCACCCCGGCCGCCGCCGCGGAGACCACGGCCCGGGTCTTCGGCCGCAGCCGGTTCCGCAGCTCCGCGAGGTCCTTGCCCTCGCCCAGCGTCGCGCCGCGATCGTCGACGATGCGGAAGGTGATCCGCAGGTGCGGTGGCAGCACCTCGGCGAGGCGCGCCGGCGACCACACCCCCGTCGGCAGCGCGGAACCGCTCATCCGGTGCAGCTCGGCGGCGACGGCGTCCGCCAGCGGCCGCTCGTCGGGGGTGATGCGGTCCAGCACCGCCCGGGCGTAGTTCGGCGCCGGGACGAACCCGCGCCGCACCACCTTCGGCAGCCCGCGGATCATGGCGGTGATCAGTTCCTCGCGCAGCCCGGGTACCAGCCAGGTGAACGGCTCGGCGCGCAGCCCGCCGAGCGCAGGCAGCGGCACCCGCACGGTCACGCCGTCCGCGGCGTCCCCGGGTGTGAACTGGTAGGTGAGCGGCAGCTCCACCCCGTCGGCAACCCAGGCGTCCGGGTAGTCCTGCTGGCGCACCGTGCCGGCGCGGTCGTTGACCAGCATCGAGGCGGAGAAGTCGAGCAGGTCGGGCTCGGTCCGCCGCGCCGCCTTCCACCAGGAGTCGAAATGGCGGCCGGAGACGACGTCCGCCGGCACCCGCTCGTCGTAGAACTCGTAGAGCGTCTGGTCGTCGACGAGGATGTCGCGCCGCCGGGCACGGTGCTCCAGCTCCTCCACGTCGGCGAGCAGCTCGCGGTTCGTCTGGAAGAACGCGTGCCGGGTGTTCCAGTCGCCCTCCACCAGCGCGTGCCGGATGAACAGCTCCCGGCTCACCACCGGGTCGATCCGGCCGTACTGCACCAGCCGTGCCGTCACCAGCGGGACCCCGTACAGCGTGACCTTCTCGTAGGCCAGCGCGGCGCCCTGCCGGCGCGACCAGTGCGGCTCGCTGTAGGTGCGCCGCAGCAGGTGCTCGGCCAGCGGCTCCACCCAGTCGGGCTCGATGCGCGCCACCGTGCGGGCCCACAGCCGGGACGTCTCGACCAGCTCGGCGGCGACCACCCAGGTCGGGATGCCCGGCCCGCGCCGGCCGCCCTGGTCCCCGTCGGCTCCGGTGCCCGTGCCGGCGCCGCCGTCCGCCGCCCCGGTGCCGTCCGCCGTCTCGGGCCGGGCCGCCCGCCGCCGCGCCAGCCCGGAGCCCGGGAAGATCGCGAACCGGGCGCCCCGTGCCCCCAGGTAGTCCTTCTTCTCCGGCTCGTACCGGCCGATGTGCGACAGCAGCCCGGTGAGCAGCGCCTGGTGCACCGACCGGGCGTCCGCCGGGCTGTCGTTCGGCTCCAGCCCCAGCCCGCGGGCGATCGAGCGGAGCTGGCCGTGGACGTCCTGCCACTCCCGGATCCGCAGATAGTTCAGGAACTCGGTGCGGCACATCCGCCGGAACTGGTTGGACGACCGTTCCTCCCGCGCGCTGCGCAGATGCCGCCACAGGTTCAGGATCGACAGGAAGTCGGACGTCGGGTCGGTGAACCGCGCGTGCGCCTGGTCGGCCGCGGGGCGCTGCTCCACCGGCCGTTCGCGCGGGTCCTGGATGGCGAGCGCCGAAGCGATCACCAGGACCTCGGACAGGCAGCCCAGCTCCCCGGCGGCGAGCACCATCCGGCCCAGCCGCGGGTCGACCGGCAGCTGGGCGAGGCTGCGGCCGGTCGGGGTGAGCCGCTTTCCCGGCTCGGCGTCCTCGACCAGGGCTCCCAGCTCGACGAGCAGCCGCACACCGTCGGCGATCTGCCGCGACTCCGGTGGGTCGAGGAACGGGAAGTCCGCCATCTCACCGAGACCGAGTGCCTCCATCTGGAGGATCACCGACGCGAGGTTCGTCCGCAGGATCTCCGGGTCGGTGAACGCGGGCCGGGCGTCGAAGTCGTCCTGGGCGTACAGCCGGATGCAGATGCCGTCGGACGTCCGCCCGCAGCGCCCGGCCCGCTGGTTCGCCGAGGCCTGGGACACCGGCTCGATCGGGAGCCGCTGGACCTTCGTCCGATGGCTGTACCGGGAGACGCGGGCCAGCCCCGGGTCGATCACGTACCGGATGCCCGGAACGGTCAGCGAGGTCTCCGCGACGTTCGTCGCCAGCACGATCCGGCGCCCGGTGTGCGGGGTGAACACCCGGTGCTGCTCCGCGGACGACAGCCGGGCGTACAGCGGGACCACCTCGGTGGCCGGCCGGTCCTGGCGGCCCAGCGCGTCGGCGGTGTCGCGGATCTCCCGCTCGCCGCTGAGGAACACCAGGATGTCGCCCGGGCCCTCGGCGCACAGTTCGTCCACCGCGGTACAGATCGCCGAGACCTGGTCCCGCTCGCTGTCGCGGTCGCCGCCCCGGTCGCCGCCACGCTGCTGGTCGCCACGCTGCTGGTCGCCACGCCGCTGGTTGCCGCGCTGGTCACCGCGTCGGTCGTCGTCCGCGGAGCCACCCGGCGAGTCGGGGCCGGTCAGCGGGCGGTAGCGCATCTCGACGGGGTAGGTGCGGCCCGACACCTCGATCACCGGTGCGTCGTGGAAGTGCCGGGCGAACCGGTGCGGGTCGATGGTCGCCGAGGTGATGATCACCTTGAGGTCCGGGCGGCGGGGCAGCAGCCCGTGCAGGTAGCCCAGGATGAAGTCGATGTTGAGGCTGCGTTCGTGCGCCTCGTCGATGATGAGCGTGTCGTACTGGCGCAGCAGCCGGTCGGCGGTCAGTTCGTTGAGCAGGATGCCGTCCGTCATCAGCTTGACGAGCGTGGTCGGCCCGACCCGGTCGGTGAACCGCATCTGGTAGCCGACCAGCCCGCCGGCCGGACCGGAAGGCTCCTGGCCGCCGCCCGCGATGGGGCTGCCGAGCTCTTCCGCTATGCGTTCGGCGACCGTCCGCGCGGCGATGCGGCGCGGCTGGGTGTGCCCGATCATGCCGAGCACGCCCCGGCCCAGTTCCAGGCACAGCTTCGGCAGCTGCGTCGTCTTGCCCGAGCCGGTCTCACCGGCGATGATCACGACCTGGTTGTCGCGAATGGCGGCCAGGATCTCGTCCCGGCGCTGGCTGACCGGCAGCTCCTCCGGGTACCTGATGGCCGGCACGCTGGCCTGCCGCGCCGCGACCCGTGCCTGGGCGGCCTCGACCTCCGCGGCGAGTCGGGTGATCAAGGAGGCGCGGGAGGCGGCGTCGCGCATCGCCCTGGCCCGGTCGAGGCGCCTGGCCAGGCGGTGTGCGTCGCGTGCCATGAGCTGCGGCAGGTGCCCGCGCAGCTCGGACAGCCGCGGTGGCGGCGATTCTGCTGGAGAGATCACAGACGGCGTGTTTTCCCGGGCGGTCGTCGGATTCCTGGGTGCTCCGGCGGGCCGGGTGACAACCGGAGGTACATGACCGGTCGCATCCTGCCCGGGCCGTGGCGGCGGGTGCCGTCGCGGCGCGGCTGGACTCCCGGGGGAGCCTCCGAGGGAGCATTCTGCCCCGGACGCCGCGCGATGGCACCTGCTTTTCGCAGCGTCCGGCCGCCGTCACACATTCCCGTCCGGCCTGTCCCGCCGCGCGCCCTCCTCAGGCCGCCTCCGGCCGGGCGCCGCCCGCGGCCTGGTACCCGCCGGAGCCTCGCGCCTGCCGGCCCGCGGCAACGTCGCGGCGGTGCTGGTCAGGCCGTGGTTGCCGCGAGGGCGAGCAGCACCAGCGCGATGACGGCGGCGGACGTCCGGATGGTGTTGAAGAAGTCCCAGCGGGCCCGCTGGGCCTGCCAGTCGCTGGGCGGGGCAGCCGGCTGCCAGGTCGCCATCGCGTTGTTGATGGGGAGATCCCCGCGCACGGTGACGATGATGTTGGTGAGCACCGCGACGGTGGCGATCGCGGCGAGGACGGCGCAGGTGGTCTCTCCGTCGACGCCCGCGGCGATGGCCAGAGCTGCGGTGACCACCAGACTGACGATCTGCAGGGGCTTCATCAGCTTCGGGTAGCTGATGTCGAAGGCCTGCTTCACCTGCACATATGAGGTGGTGGGCAGGGAGTGCAGGGCGGGCCGAACGGCAACCAGGCCGACGGTCATCGTTCCCGCGACGAGTCCGGTCAGAACGAGGGAGACCACGACGAGTGCCGAGACCATGATTCTCCGGCTCTCCATCCTGCACGCGGCTGACTGGGATGCATTCATACCAAGAGCCGCGTCACGCCGCACCGTATTGCGCAAGGTTCCTTTCGCGCGATATTTGGCAATTCGGTCAGCGGGTTGAGTGCAATTGCATATGCAGTTGCATTCGCGGGGCGGGGTGCACCTGATGGAGCGCTTGGAGCTGCCTGGATGGGCGCTCACTGCCGACCGCGGCGGGGGACGCACGACGGCTGGTCGGGCCCTGCGGGATGTCGGGGGCCGCCGGACCAGGCGCGGGCGAGCGGGCCTGGGCGGGGGCGCCGGCCGGTCCGGCGGGAATGGCCTGCGGATCTGCTGCAGAGAAAGCGCGGAAGAGCTGTCTGTCTTACCGGCGCGCTGGTGCCGCCCGGCGACCACGGGGTGGCCGGATCAGGGCCGGCCGTGCTTGCCGAGCCAGCCGTGCTGGCGGGGTCGGTCAGAGCTGGGCGACGATGCGGTTCAGGAGGTCGGGAGTGGAAGCCGGCTGCGGGCTGTCAACCGTGAGCCGGTTCATCGCCTGCGCGTAGATATCCACGTCTTCCCGCTTGTCCATATAGACCGCGCCGGTGAGCTGCTCCAGATAGACGACGTCCGGCAGATCCTGTTCCGGGAACCGCAGGATGGTGAAGGCGCCGCCCTCGGCCGCGTGCCCGCCGAATGCGAACGGCATGATCTGCAGCGTCAGGTTCGGGAGCGCGCAGAGCGCGATCAGGTGTTCGAGCTGCGCCCGCATGACCTTGGGGCCACCGATGGGCCGGCACAGCGCGGCCTCGTCGATCACGACCCAGAGTCGTAGGGGTGTCTCGCGGTGCAGGACCTTCTGCCGGTTCATCCGGACGTTCACGCGCCGCTCGAGGACGTCGGGTGGCGTCCCGCCGCTGTCGAGGTTGATGACCGACCGGGCGTAGTCCTCGGTCTGCAGCAGGCCCGGAATGAACTGGAGCTCATAGGTCCGGATGAGCGCTGCCGCCTCCTCGAGCCCGATGTAGGGCTGGAACCAGTTCGGCAGTACATCCCCGTAGCCGTGCCACCAGCCCGGGCGGTTGGCCTCCCGGACGAGGGAGAGGAGGGGCTCGCGTTCGTCGCTGTCCGTCACACCGTAGAGGGTGAGGAGGTCCTCGACGTCCCGCCCCTTGAAGCTCACCCGGCCGAGCTCCATCCGGCTGATCTTCGATTCGGAGGCCCGGATGTGGTAACCGGCATCTTCGCGGCTTATGCCCTTTTCCTCCCGAAGCCGACGGAGCTGCGAACCGAGCAGGATCCGACGGACTGTCGGACCGCCACCCGGTTGAGTGGTCATCACTGTCGGCCTCCTCGTCATTGGTCTATAGGAGAGTATGTCATTCGATCTTTGGCCCAGGTTCACCCCATGCCTTCCCTGGCCCCATCAACGGGATCGGCTCCGGCCGGGTGAACCAGATACGTATACACGGTTTACGCAGCGTGTTCGTTGTCGACTCCCATTGGCCGCGATCCGCCTGGATCAGGCCGCTCCGGATACGGGTCGGCCAATGCGCCCCGCGCACGGTGCTGATTGCGCCTCGCGACGGGCCGGCGACAGGGAGGGTCATCCGCTGCGGGCGCCGGCGCCGGGGGAGAGCCCGCCCGGCCCCTGATTCCCTCCGGCCCGGGAGCCGCCCGGCGGACCGTTTCGTCGCCAGCGGCCTGCGCAGCCAGGTGCTTGTCTGCCCGGACCCCCTCGCCCCGATCGGTGTTACCGGGACGTCACTGTGACAGAAGGGACCGTCATGGTCGAGTGGTTGCCCACCGCCGCAGTGCGGCCCTGGGCCGCGCGTCGGTGATCTCGTCGACGGACCGGAAACAGGGCCGGCCCGCCTGCGGCACACCCTCCCTCATCGACGTTCCCCGTTGTTCACCCGGTGTGCTGTTCATTCGCGTCACTGCCATCGTCGAGGTCCTTCGGCGGCGGCACCGCAGGAGCGGCACCGCTGTTTGCCCGGCCCGTCGGCCGCCGTGTGCGCGGGCCGGAATCGGACAGCGTGTCGACCGTACCGCTTCGCCGGGAGCGTGTTGCCGGGTCACGGGACCTTCGTCGCAGCCCGGAAGGCGGGTTCGCGGGCGGGTGCGACCCACCGCCGTACTGCCCCTGAATTCCGCGAGAACGCAGCTCGGAGCACCCGTCGACCGGTTTTCGGTGCCCCCGCGGACGGCTGTGGCACGGTGCCGCCGGGGAGCCGTTCGTCCCCGGCACCCGATCCGGAGGACCGGCACGATCAGGTGATCATGGCCGCTGGCCCGCCACGCGGGCTACCCCGAGGCCACGCTTCCGGCTCCGCCTGTGCCTGGGCCGTGCCTGGGCCTGGGTCGTGCGGCCTCGTTCTGCCATGGCCGCATGGAGCTGGCCGGCGTGGAGCTGGCCGCCGTGGAGCCGGGCGGCCGGGCGGCCGCGTGCGGCGTCGCGCCATCCGGCCCGGGCCTTTGTCGGCCGGGCGGTCAGGTCACCGCGAACCCAACCAGTGATCTACCGGGCCGGGGGCCTGCTCGTCGGGGGGCGGGTGCGGTGACGAGAACGCGCGTGAAGGCCGGTTGCCCGTGGTGGACGGGTGCTGGGCGGGCGCGTGGCGCGGCGGGCAGGTAGCGGTCATGTTTTTGGTTCGCGTGTGAATAGTGGGTGTGCGGAGTTCTTCGGTGGACCGTGCGCGGGCCGGTGGGCGGCACCCGGGTGTGGCGGTCGAATGTCGTTTGCACATGGCCTCCGGTCGGATGCACGTGCACACGCGCGTGCTGTATCGTGAGCCGAAGTCCGTGCAAGCGCACGAGCCCACCCCTGGGAGGGAGGTTGGACGAGGTCTCTCGTCGGCCGAGCCCCAGTGCGGCGGGTGGTTTCGTAGCTGCGGACGAGCCGTGAGCGGCCAGGGTGGAAGGGGTCCAGCCCGCGGCAGCGAACGCCTGGCTCCGGACGTAAAGAAACTTCAGGAGACCAACCTTGTCCAAGATCTACAGTGGTATGCCGGCCACGGCCCTGCAATGGGTCACGTGGCAGAAGAGCCGGCGGAGCAACTCACAGGGCAACTGCGTCGAGATGGCGCGACTGCCGGGTGACGCGGTGGCCGTCCGGAACTCCAGGCATCCCGACGGGCCCGCCCTCGTCTACACGCGGGCCGAGATTGAGGCGCTGATCCTGGGCGCGAAGGACGGGGATTTCGACAACCTGCTCATCTGACAGGGAACGGTCTGACCGCCCCGCCATCAGATGGCGCGGTCCCCGAGGGGGCCGCATGCAGTCACAGCTCGGCGCTTTCGCCGGGCACATCGCACCAACGCCGACGAGCGGGTTACCGGATCGCACCGGGCCAGCCGACTGTTCGGCGCTACGACGAGGTCCCGCTGACGTCCAGCTGGGCTCGATGTAGTCCGACCCGCTTCGGGTCGTGGCCGGACAGCGGCGTCCGGTCCCGGCCTTTGCCAGGGGAGCCCGGCGTAGTGCCAGGCGCCTTGTCCGCCTGTACCCGGCACGGCTCTCCGGAGCCGGTGGGCCCTGTCTGGAGGTTGATGGTGTGAACCGGCACTCCGGCATGCTGGCAGATTCCTGCCAGAGTGCGCCGCCCCGCTCGTGGAAGGTGAGCCCGGCGCCCGCACCGCACCGAACCGACCTCGACCGCCCGGGGCTGACGCGAGCGCTGCCACGCCCTGCACGCGCACCGGAGAGCCGCATGACGACGCCGACCGAGACCCCGGATCGGATCTTCACCTCCGGTGATCTTCCGCTCCTGTCGCTGCCGAGGGCCGACGGGTTGATCATCTGCCGGTGGCTTCCCGACTCCGCGGTGGTGGGCGCGTGGTCCGCCGGCGGCGTCGACACCGTCCTCGAGCGCCGCCGGGCGCAGGTGGGCTTCGAGCTGGTGGAGCCGAGCTGGCTGGCCCGTGCCGCCGCGGACCGGGTGCGCGGCCCCGGTGTGGACGCCGTTGTCATGCACGCGCAGAGCGGCCTGCCCGGACGCAGCGCCCTGGCGCTCGCATTCGCGTCCCATCTCCGTGCTGTCCTGCTGCAGGCCGGGCAGCCCGGGTATGTCATCACCGCCGGCGCCCGCCCCGACCTGACCGGCCTGCCCGGGCTCGTGCGCGTCCCGCATCTGGTCACGGTCACCGATGCCACCGGCGCGATCGCGGACACGGTCGTCTGGGAGGTCATGACCGAGGCGCGGTTCGACGCCTGGCTGGACGGCGCGCCCCGGCCGGACCAGCCTGCGATCGAAGCCCACCTGCCGGGCCTGCTGCGCCTGCGCGGTCTGCACCGCGCCGGCCGCCTCGACCCGCGGTACTCCGCGGCGCTGCTGGACGTGATCGACGGGATCGCCGAGGGAACAGTGTCGACCAGCCTCATCCATCGCTTTCCGGGGGTGGCCCTGCCGCTGGCCGCGGCTACCGCGGCCGCGTGAGCCCTTCCGGGCCCGCCCGGTCCCGGTAGCCGGTCCGGACCATGTGTGACGATCCCGCGGGCGCATCCCATTGCGTCCGGCGGTTCAGGGGTGCAAACATGTACCAGCTGCCCGGGGATCCCCCCGTACCCCGGGCGGCCTTTTCATGTCGGCCTCGTGTTCACGCCGGTGCCAGACCGGCCCGTCTGCTGTCCTGCCCGGCGGGGAAGGCCAGGGCCGGCAGGTCGGGGACAAGGCGGTCGGGGATGTGGACGAACGCTGGCGTACCCGGCTCCGACCCGCCCGCCCGGATCTGCCCGACGGCCCGCGCCAGCGCCTCCTCGACGAGGTCCGCCAAGCCGCCGCTCATCCCCGGAACGGCGTAGATCGCCCGCGGGAACCGCCGCAGCAGGTCGGCGGCCGCGGTGGTCATCGACGTGGTCCCCTGGTAGACCCGTTCGACCCGCACGGCGGCGCATGAGCCGTCCGCCAGCTGCGCGACGCCATCCGGGACGCACGCACCGGCGCTGACCGCGGCGCGGTTCTCCGCGCGCCACCGGTGAGCGCTGGTCCAGCCGACCACCGGTGAACCCGCGGCCTGCGGCTGGTGTTCCAGCAGCAGGCGGGTGCGGGCCGTCTCAGCCGCGTGCACCGCGGCGGTCACCGGCGCCACGGCGGCGCGGTCGACCTCGCCGACCAGGCGTGCGCCGTCCTCGGTGAGCCGCACGATGCGGCCCCGGTTGGCGAACAGGCCGTCCGCCTGGACGAGATCGGCCTGCCGCCAGCGCCGCACGACCGCCCGAGCCGCGTCACGGGATGTCCGCATGGCGGGGTCGAGCACGACAGCCAGGTCGTCCTCGTAGGCGGAGCCCATCTCCAACAGCCAGCTCAGACACCGGAAGTCCCGTGCGTTGATCCGGATGCACCCTTTGTCTGATCGTTCCTTCCGGCTCTGCTGTCCCATCGGTGTGCCTTCCCTCGGCGCCGTGCCGGCGCCGCCGCGATGTCGTTGTCCGGGGCGCCGGCGAACACGCCCGGTGCATCGGACATTGTGCGGCCGCTCAGGGCTTGCTGAACGCCCCCGGTGACCGCGATCGGGACCGGCCGGACAATGCGGGGGTCCTTCCGCAGACCGAGAGCCGGGATATTTACACGATATCGATGATTATCGGGGCGTCACCCGGTCGCCGCCGGGCATCATGCGGACCGGGCACGGGACCCGGCCGCACCGCGGGTGCGTGACTCGACCGAACTCCCACACATCCGGTTCCGGTAGGCCGCGGTGTGGATGAGCTCAGCGCGGAGATGTTCTCGAGGTGCCCGATTGTGCCAAAGGAACGATCGCTGTCAAGTGGCCGAAGCGGCGCGGGACCTTCCGGGCCTACCGGTCAGTGGCCGGGACGCGGAGGCCGGCCACCACTACGGTTCCGGCCATGCCGTCAGTCGTGACACTGCCCACGTGGACCGAAACGTCGAAATACCTCTCCCTGACCACCTTCCGCAAGGACGGACGCCCCGTCTCGACGCCGGTGTGGTTCGTGGTGAACGAAGCGGAACTTCTGATACTTACTGACGAGAGGAGCGGGAAGGTCCGCCGGCTGCGGAACTCGCCGCGCGCGACAGTCGCCCCCTGCGACGCCAGGGGACGGTCGTCGGAAAGCCCCATCGAGGTGATGGCGGAGGTGCTACCGGAACGTACCGGTGCCGCGCGGGCCATGGTGAACCGCCGGTACCGGGTCGCCGCGCCGCTGGTCGCCGCCGCGTCCCGGGCGATGCGTGCGGTGCGCCGGCGACCGGAGGAGAGCCGGACCGCGATCAGGATCACGATGCCCGGCTGGTAGCCGCGGTCAGAACCCTCCACCGAAGATCGCCTCTGTCCGCAGCCGCTGGCCGACCGTCCCGTCCACGATCTTGCGACGGACGGCGGGCCTGGGGTCGCGGCTTCCGACTCCGGTGACGCCCAGCCCGGCTGCCAGCTCACGCAGGGCCACCACGGTGAACGGGCCCAGGCCGTCGAGGATCTGCTCGGCGGCCCCGCGGCTCGGCGCCGCGCGCAGCGAACGGCGCAGTTCCTCCAGCGCAGGCCCGGACGGCAGTTCGGGTCGGCTCCGGCCCGGGCCCCGCTCCGCCGCACGTGAGCGGCGGCGGACCCCGGTGGCGAGCCCGCCGGCGGAGCCCGCCGGCGGCTGGGCTCGGGCTGTGCCGGTGGGAGGAGGCAGCGCTGGGCGGACCGGGTCCGCCGGCACCGGATCATGCTCCGGCCGGGCGGATCCTGCTGGTCCGCCGGGCGTCCCAGGCACCACCGCGAGGCGGGCCCGACCCTCCAGGAGGTCGGTGACCTGCTGGGTGTCGAGACCGGTGAGCAGCTCGGCGAGGGCACCCAGAAGCAGGGACGCGGCGGCCGCCGGGCTGGCCGCGCCCTCGGCCGGCGCCTGGGCCGGCGGCGTGTCGCCCGGCTCCCCGGTGGCGTGGACGGCGCGCACGGAGGCCTCAGTACCCACGGTTCGCCGCCCCGATCCGGCGGAGGAACTCGTCCACGAGTGCGCGCAGCTCCAGCGCGAGGGATCGTGGAATGCGCTCGGAAAGGACCACCGGAAGGCGGGTGCCGGCCGCGCCGGCGAAGTAGGTGTTGCTCTCCCGGACCATTGCCTCGAAAACCGGTACGTCGAGGTTGCGGACCAGGTCGATGTGCGGCTGCATGGCCGCGATCGGCCGGCCGCCGTAGTACTGGACCATGGTGAAGACGATGCCCAGGATCCGTGGGTCGAGTCGTTTGATCTCGGGGTGGCGGTCCGACTGCAGCCCGGCGATCCGGTTGTACTCCCAGGTGAAGCGGTGCAGGCGGCTGAGTAGATGCTCGATGCCCAGCGTCGACAGCTCGTCCGGCCGGGCCGGGATCAGCAGGTGGTCGCAGGCCGCGATCGCGGTGCGGGTGATGACGCCGAAATTGGGCGGGCAGTCGATGAGAACCAGGTCGTAGTCCTGCGGGTGCAGCGTCGCGAGGCCGGCGGTGATCCGCTGGTAGACGTCGAAGTAGTACCGGGTCGACCGCTGGACGTGAGCTCCGCCCAGGCGCGCCGCCAGGTTCATCTCGACGTCCCCGAGGGAGAGGTGCGACGCGACCAGCCCGAGTGCGCCGCCGTTGTACGAAATGGAGGAGTTGACGACCGGGGGAGAGGTGATGAACGGCGACAGGTGCGGCACGTAGGACTCTCCGCGCCAGGCCTCGAACCACTCCTTGACGGTCCGGTCGTCGGCGAGATTCGCCCGCCACTCGTCAGGCCGGTAGAACGAGAAGGTCAGGCTCGCCTGCGGATCCAGATCGATCATCAGGACGCGTTTTCCCAGGCGGGCGATGTCCGCGCCGATGTTCGCGGTGAGTGTCGTCTTTCCTACCCCACCCTTGTAATTGACGACTGCCACCACTTTCACGGCACCCTCGCTCCTGTACCCCGGCCGGCGCTGGTAAGAGGTAACCACATGCCGGTTCGCGGGGATTCGCTCGGCATGCTGCGAGGCCGCGTCGCGGGGCCGGCCAGGTGGGCCGGGAAGGGCCGACCGCGGGTACGAGACGGGTGGACGCGATCCGGCTCCGGCATCCCGCTCCCTTCCGCTCCGTGACGACGCCCGAGGATCCGGTCATATCGTGCATATCGGCCTGAACAGGAGAAATTATGGCGCAGCCTGCGGGTCTGTGTACCGGTAGCCCGACCGGGCGGCGAGCTCCGGGAGGGCGCCGTCACGGAGCGCAGCGATGATCCGGTCGGTGTGATCCGAGGTTGCCCGAGGTTGCCCGGGGTCTCGGGCGGGTGGTCCGAGGGGCGCGACATTATGGGACGTACCGGCATCTGCCGGCGACCCGCATCGGCGCGGCACCAGGGAGCACCCATGTCCGACCTGTCCGTTGATCTGAACGCCGACCCGGCCACGCTGGTCGACCAGCTGGGCTCGCTGTCGGAGCCCCAGACGGAGGAGTTGCTGCACGGCCCCGGCGGGGACGCCGTCCTCGACGCGCTGTTCGCCCGGATGCGGGACAGCTACGAGCCCGCGAAGGCCAAGGGCGTTGACGGCGAGGCGCAGGCTCTGGTCCAGTTCGTGCTCGGCGGCGGCCCGGGCGGGGCGACCCGCACGTATGTGCTGACCGTGCGGGGTGCGGAGTGCGGCCTGGGCATCGATCCGCCCGGTGAGCTCGCCCCGGCCGGCGGGCACACCGTCACCATCCGGACGGACCGCGTCCGCCTGGTCCGGATCGTCACCGGGCAGGCCAACCCCGCCAAGGCCTATCTCACCCGCAAGATCAAGATTGACGGCGACCTGAAGTTCGGCGGGCAGGTCGTGTCGTGGTTCGGGGTCTCCACCGACAACTGATCGGTACCCGGGTGCACACCGAGACCGAGAATCCGCGCACCCTGGGTTGCATTTGTGTACTGACCGTAGATGGAGCGAACGTACTTCGTCGCGCGCGCTGTTGCGTGGGAATCACTGTTGCCCGAGGTGTTGCCAAGACTTCCCGCGCGCGCAACCATCTATCACCGTGACCTGTGACGATGTATTGCAAGTGGCCGACCCGGTCGAACGGGCGGCACTCGCCGACGCCCTGATGTGGACGGCGAGCCGGCAGCGTTCCGCGTTTCGCGGTATCAGGGCGGCCGCGATCAGACAGGCGCTCGACGGCGGTTCCACCGCCGACGAGCTGGCTCGCCGGATGCGGGTCACCGAGGCGGATGTGGCCTGGATGGCGGATCATCCGGTCGCGACCCTGCGGGCCGCGTCGGTGACGTCCCGGCGAGCAGTGCGCATCGCCTGAGCGGGGCAGACTCCTTGGCGTGAGGGAAGTCCGTCCGGTCAACGGCGACCGGGCACACCTCCGCCCGCCGACCGTGCTGCGACGCATGGATCCGCTGCCGGGCTCCCGTCGCCCCGTTTTCCCTTCCCTCGTTCCCCCACCTGAATCCGGGTCTGTGCCCGCTGTTGGATCTCCGGTCGTCGTGGTGTCGTTTCCCCCGCCAGAGCCCAGCCCCCGCTGAATCTCGCCGCATTCGGTTGCTCCGACCTCCGCAGGCCTTCGCTTCCGTGCCCGCGGGCTGTGATCCATCATCTTTTCCACCGAGTGCCGAAGGTCGCATCACATCCGCATTACGTCCGTTTTGTGCGGTCGAGCCGACGCCGATGCCGATGCTCGCTCGCGTCCGCTCGCGTTGGCGCGGACCCGATGTTTGACCTCACGTGAGGTTCAGGTCCTACGGTCGGTGCCCGTGCCCGGCCACGCGGACCGGAGGGAACGGCCACCGCGGCGCCGCGGCGGCCGGCGACCACGCGGGCGCCCCGGAACTGTCGCAGGGGCGTGCTTCCATGCGTGCGACGGCGCGGAACTCAGCCCGGACAAGGTGGTGGAGCGATGAGCACGGTGGTGGCGCCATGAGCATGGAGTTCGCGGCCTGGAACTCGTTGTACTCGGTGATGCACTCCCGGCAGGAACGGCGGCCCTTCTCGCGCGCCACCGTCCGCCGGATTGCCGGGTTCGCCCGGCCGCACCGCCGCTGGCTGTTCCTGTTCCTCGGTACCAGCGTCGCGGGCGCCGTCCTGGCGGTCGCCACCCCGGTCCTCGCCGGCCGGGTCGTGACGGCGATCGTCGACGGAGACCGGCCGCGCACCGTCGTGGTCCTCGCCGTCCTCATCGCCGCGATCGCGGTGGTCGAGGGCGCGCTGGGCATCCTGAACCGGTGGCTGTCCGCCTCCATTGGCGAGGGCCTCATCCTCGATCTGCGCCGATCGGTCTTCGACCACGTCCAGCGCATGCCGGTCGCCTTCTTCACCCGCACGCGCACCGGGGCGCTGGTGAGCCGGCTGAACAACGACGTCATCGGGGCGCAGCGCGCCTTCAGCGACACCCTGTCCGGGGTCGTCGGCAACCTGGTGTCGCTCCTGCTCACCGTCGTGGTGATGGTCAGCCTGTCGTGGCAGATCACGCTGCTCGCGCTGCTCCTGCTGCCGGTCTTCGTCCTGCCCGCGCGGCGGATGGGCTCCCGGCTCGCGCAGCTCGAGCTGGAGGCCGCCAACCACAACGCGGCGATGGGCTCGCGGATGACGGAGCGCTTCTCCGCCCCGGGCGCCACGCTGGTCAAGCTGTTCGGCCGGCCAGCGGAGGAGTCCGCCCAGTTCGCCCGCCGGGCGCGCCGGGTGCGCGACATCGGCGTGCGTACCGCCATGCTGCAGTGGATCTTCGTGACGGCGCTGACGCTCGTCTCGTCCCTGGCGCTGGCGCTCGTCTACGGGCTCGGCGGCTACCGCGCGCTGCGCGGCGACCTGGAGCCGGGCGCGGTCGTCGCCCTCGCCCTGCTGCTCACCCGGCTCTACGCACCGCTCACCGCGCTCGCCAACGCCCGGGTCGAGGTCATGAGCGCCCTCGTCAGCTTCGAGCGGGTCTTCGAGATCCTCGACCTGAAACCACTCATCGTCGAGCGGCCGGGCGCCCGGCCGGTGCCCGACGGCCCCGTCTCGGTGGAGTTCGACCAGGTCACCTTCGCCTACCCGGCGGCCGACGCCGTCTCCCTCGCCTCGCTGGAGGAGGTCGCGGTCCTCGACGAGCGCGGCGGCGACGAGGTGCTCCACGAGGTGTCGCTGCGCGCCGAGCCCGGCCAGATGGTCGCGCTCGTCGGTTCGTCCGGTGCCGGGAAGTCGACGATCGCGCAGCTCATCCCACGGCTGTACGACGTCGGATCGGGCGCGGTGCGGCTGGCCGGCGTCGACGTGCGCGACCTCACCGCCGACTCGCTGCGCGGCACCGTCGGCATGGTCACCCAGGACGACCATCTCTTCCACGACACCGTGCGGGCGAACCTCGCGCTCGCCCGGCCCGACGCCGCCGACGACGAGCTGTGGGAGGCCCTGCGCGGCGCGCGGCTGGCGGACCTCGTCGAGCAGCTCCCGGACGGTCTGGACACGGTGGTCGGGGAGCGCGGCTACCGCCTCTCCGGTGGGGAGCGACAGCGTCTGACGATCGCCCGGCTGTTGCTCGCCCGGCCGCGGGTGGTGATCCTCGACGAGGCCACCGCCCATCTGGACTCGACCTCCGAGGCCGTGGTGCAGGAGGCGCTCGGCGCGGCGCTGGCCGGCCGCACCTCGGTCGTGATCGCGCACCGGCTCTCCACCGTGCGGTCCGCCGACGTGATCCTCGTGATCGAGGGCGGCCGGATCGTCGAGCGGGGCAGCCACACCGAGCTGCTGGCCGCCGGCGGGCGGTACGCCGAGCTCTACCGCACCCAGTTCGAGCAGCGGGACCCGGCAGCCCACCGGCTGCCCGAACAGCCGGGGACCGGCCAGCCCGGCCCGGACGCCACCCTGGTCGGTGCTGGCTGACCGCGGCGACCGGCGGAAGCAGGTCACCGCGGTCAGCCAGCACCCCGTGAACCGAGGGCTGACCGGCGCCTGAGCGCCGGTCAGCCCCCGGACCGCGGTGGTCAGCGGGCGGGCAGTGCCTTCGACCAGAGGATCCCGCCGGTCGCGTCACGCAGCTCCACCGTGAGAGCCCGAGACCCGCCGTCGATCGCCAGCCGGCCGAAGAACTGCAGCCCGGCCGACGGCGGCAGGTTCGACTGGCCGGCCGGAGGCGTCCGGGCGTAGACCTGCTCGGGTCCGAAGGTCGGGTCGAGCGCGTTCGGGCCGAAGGTCCCGGCGTTCAGCGGCCCGGCGACGAACTCCCAGAACGGGTCGAAGTCGCGGATCGCGGCCCGGTCCGGGTGATAGCTCAGCGCCGCCGTGTAGTGGACGTCCGCCGTCACCCAGACGGTGTTGCGGACCCGGTGCCGGCGGATCGCCGACAGCACCTGCGCGATCTCCACCTCGCGGCCCAGCGGTGCGCCCGGCGCGCCCTGCGCGACACCCTCGACAGCGGTCCCGTCCGGGACGACGATGCCGATCGGCAGGTCGTTCGCGATCACCTTCCAGGTGGCCCGGCTGTTGCGCAGCCCGTCGATCAGCCAGTCCCGCTGGCGGGTGCCGAGGATCGCGGCGCCGGCCGGGTCGTTCTGGCCCACCGCGTTGTCGTTCTTGTAGGAGCGCATGTCCAGGACGAAGACGTCCAGCAGCGGGCCGTAGGAGATCTTCCGGTAGAGCCGGCCGGCCGGGTCGGGGCGGCCCGGCAGCGTCGGGGTGTACTCGAACAGCGCCTGCCGGGCGCGGGCGGAGAGCACGTCGACACGCTTCTCGGTGTAGCGGGTGTCGGACGTGAGGACCTCGCCCGGGTACCAGTTGTTCGTGGTCTCGTGGTCGTCCCACTGGAAGACCCAGGGCACCTCGCGGTTGAACGCGCGCAGGTTCGTGTCCATCAGGTTGTAGCGGAAGTTCCCACGGAACTCGGCGAGCGTCTCGGCGACCTTGCGCTTCTCGTCGATCACGAGGTTGCGCCACACCGTGCCATCCGGCAGGGTGACCGTCTCGGTCAGCGGGCCGTCGGAGTACACGAAGTCACCCGAGCAGATCGCGAAGTCCGGCGACAGGCGGCGCATCGTCTCGAAGATCTTCATGCCGCCGATGTCCGGGTTAATGCCCCAGCCCTGGCCGCAGACGTCGCCGGACCACACCAGAGACACGTCGCGGGCCCGTGACGGAGCGGTCCGGAACCGGCCGACCAGCGTCTCGCCGCCGCGGCGCGGGTCGTCCGCCCCGCTCAGCCGCACTCGGTAGAAGACCTCGCTGCCCGCGGGCAGCCCGTTCACGGCGACGACACCCGTGCGGTCGGACGCGTCGGTGAGCCGCGCGACGCCGACCGTGCGCGCCGAGCGGAACGACTCGGTGCCCGACACCTCGACGGTCATCAGCGCCGGCCGGTCCGAGCGGGCCCAGATCACGCCACCGCGAGTGGTGACGTCACCGGCCTGCACCCCCGAGGTGAACGTCGGCCGCCCACCCAGCACCTGCCCGGGCCGGGCCGCAGCGGCGGTCCCACCCCCGGCGGCGGCCGCCACGCCGATTCCGCTGCCCAGGCCGACCGTCCCCGCGGCCGCGAGAACGGCGCCGCCGCGAAGCAGCGTGCGCCGCCCGACCGAGGCGGCTCCGCCAGCTGCTCCCGGGTCGGTGCCCGCGTCGGTCTGGTGATCAGGTGCGGTCATGGAGAGTCCCCTTCTCGGAGCCGCACCAGCACCGCGGACCGGCGTCCCGCCCGCCCCACCGGCGCCACCGCACCCGGTGCCGGCGACCCGCCCCGACACGCGTCCGCACCCGGGAGGGCCTCCGGTGGCGATCGCGGTGGCGGCGGTGCGCTGGCAGTGACAGGTGAATGGTCACAGTGCGGCGCGGTCGCGATGACGCGCGGTCGCGGTGGCCCCGGCACGGCGTCAGCGTCGTTGCCCCCAGCGGGAGCAAGCCTGACCACCAGGGCGAGCCGCCCGTCGACACCTGGCCGACGCCACGGTGAACGTTCCGGGACGGTCCGGTCCGGACCCCAGGTCAGCGGTCCGCCGGGGGTGGCCTCCGTCAACCGGCCAAGGGGAACACCGGGGGGACCAATGGCCAGGGCCACGCGGACCACCGGGTGGTCTCGTGCGGACACCCATAGCCTATGCTTTCCGCCCCAAGCGCATTTTTCGGTGCGATGCGCCGGGAGGAGGCTCGGGATTGAGCGGGCGATCGGGGGGGCCACGAGATCCGGAGCGGCGTTCCAGAACGCTCCCGTTTGATCTCCGCACCGGAGGCCGGCCGCAACGCAGCGCGTCATCCCAGCTCTACAGAGTCGCTCTGGCATTTCTGTCGGTTCTGGTCTTCGTCGTCACCGCGGGCGGCTGGGCGGTCCTCAAGTACGCCGACGGACGGTTCGGGCAGGTCACCCTCGACCTCGGCGACGACCGCCCCGAGGAGACCGAGGGCGCCACGAACTTCCTGCTCGTCGGCACCGACAGCCGCGCGGGCCTCGAAGGGCAACGCTCCGACACCACGATCCTCGCCCACTTCGGCGAGGACAAGACGGTGACCATGGTGTCGATTCCGCGCGACACCTACGTCACGATCCCGTCCTACACCGACGCCGACGGCCGCGAACACAAGGCGCACAAGGCGAAGTTCAACTCCGCGATCTCCGACGGCGGCCCGTCCCTGCTGGTCCGGACGATCGAGTCGCTCACCAACATGCGTATCGATCACTACGTGTCGATGGACCTCGCGGGGTTCAAAGAGATCACCGACGCCATCGGCGGCGTGGACGTCTGTGTCCTCCCGTCCGACTTCAAGGAGTACGTCGCCGAGAACGGGCGGAACAGCCGCAACACCAACGACCCCATGAGCGGCTTCGTCGGCGGCCCCGGGCAGGTGCACGTCAACGGCGAGCAGGCCCTGGCCTTCGTCCGCCAGCGCCATGGCCTGCCCGGCGGCGACATCGACCGCATCCACCGCCAGCAGCAGTTCATGGGCGCGGTCTTCCGCAAGGTCGTCGGCGGCGGCGTGCTGACCAACCCGTCCCAGCTCGAAGGCCTGCTGAGCACGGCGACGTCCGCGCTCACCCTTGACGACAACACCGACATCTTCGACCTGCGCAAGCTCGCGAGCCGGCTGCGGGGCATCGCCTCCGGCGGCGTCACCATGCAGGCCCTGCCGACCCACTCACCGGACCGCACCGAAGGCGGCAACGACCGCGGCGAGATCCTGATCGGCGGCCAGCGGGTGTCCGTGCAGCTCTACAACCCCGCCGACCTGGAACGCATCATCGCCCCGCTCGGCGGCTCCACCGGGGAGCCCGCCCGAGCCGGCGGAGGCGCGGACGCCACCGAGGTCGCGGTGCAGGTCTTCAACGGCAGCGGCATCTCCGGGCTGGCCGCCGACGCGGTCGACGAGCTCACCGCCAAGGGCTTCCGCGCCACCAACGCGGGTAACGCCTCCACCAGCAACTACGTGACATCCCGGGTCCGCTACGGCACCGGCCTGGAGGCCGCCGCCACCAGCCTGCAGGCCCTCGTGCCCGATGCCCGGCTCGAAAGCGACCCCGGCATCGACGGGCTCCAGCTCATCCTCGGGACGTCCTTCGACGGCCTCGCCGACGTCGCCGTCAGCGCCCCCACCGAGGCGGCCCCCGCCGCGACCGGCGACGACCCCGCCGCCGGCGCACCACCTGCCGCGACCGGACCAGGGTCCGCTCCGCCCTCAGCCCCGCCACCCGTCCCCAACTGCACCTTCTAGACGATCAGGACCTGTTGGCGAGGTGGCGCTGGAGGCTGGCGTGGCGGAACTCCCAGACCCCGCCGGCCTGGCGCAGGACACCGCGGTCGTGGGCCTGCGCGAGGAAGGTGACGAGACACAGCGGCTGCTCGCGGCGCGCGGCCAGCCAGAACCGTGCCACGGCCAGGCGCGACCAGGCCCACCCCCACGATTCCCCCGCACCGCCGACGAGACAGGCACCGAGCCCGGTCGCGAACCCGCCCACGAACACGAGTGTGCTGACCGGCCCGAGGCCGCCCAGTACCGCGCTCACGAGGCCATTCGCGACGGCGCTCACGCAGCCGAGCACCACCCCGCCCACGAGCCCGCTGTTCCGGTCATCGACCAGCAGCTGGTAGGGACCGGGGGCGGCGTGGACGTCCGGGTCACTGTCGAAGAAGGGCCTGGCGGTCAGCACGATCCCCAGCCCTCCCACCAGCCCGACCGCGACGCCTCCCAGGAGGCCTACCACCGGTCCCTTGATGATCCCGAACATGGTTCCGTGCACCAGTCCGCCGAAGAGCCCGGCCACGGCCACGATCACGAGGTCCTCGCGTCGGAGCGGCCGTAGGGTGATCCGGCTCGGCCGGGCGTTCCCCCGCCAGCCCACAAGCCCCGCGGCGATCGCGGCGGCGGCCCCGGCCACACCTCCGCTCGCCAGTCCGACGACAGGCGAGATCGCGATCCCGGCCGCGATCCCGGCCACCATCCCGACCACGAGCCCGTTCACCAGGCCGAGCGCGAGGGACAGGTAGGGGCGTGGGGTGGCGGCGGGCAGCTCCCACCAGGCGAGCCCGGTGGTGTGCAGTCGATGCTCAAGGTGCCGGGCGAGGAAGGTCAGGTAGCGGGTGGCCTGGTCGGCGTTCCAGCGAGTGGGCCGGTCGGGGTGCGGACGGTAGGCGCCGGCGACGAATCCGGCGAGCAGATGCTGCTCGACGGCCTCCGGGGTGGGCAGTGAGCACAGGTCCACAGGATGGGGGAGGTCGAAGGCGGATTCACGCGGGCGCGGGTTGTAGATCGTGGTGGCGAGACTGGCGGCCAGCGGGGTGACGAGCGCTCGGGAGACAGCGGAACCCGGGTCTGCCAGGGCGGCCAGGACCGGCGCCCACCTCGCGGGACCACCGGGGCCGGACCCGGCCCCGGCCAGCAGGTAGGCTCCGACCGCCGCCGGTGTGAGGCGCGTGAGCGCGACCGCGGCGGCGCCCTCGACGTGGACCGGCCGCCGGCCGGGAGAGGGATGCACGGCTGCCCTGAACTCGTCGGTGCGGCAGCTCAGGACCAGCCCGGTGGTGCTGCGCAGGCCGTCGTTGATCGCGGCGAGGGCCTGATCCCGGCAGCCCGCCCGGATCTCGTCCAGACCGTCCAGAACCGGCAGGATCAGACCGGCGTCGAGGAGCGCGCCGGCGCGCCTGCGGCCGGTGGCGGCGTCAGTGGCGGACAGATGCGGATACTCCCGCAGGATCTGGGCCTCCAGCCAGGCGTAGAGGCTACGGCCATCAGGGTCCCAGGAGGCCATCGGGACCAGCAGCGGTACCGGCTCACCGGTCGTCCGCCGGGCGAGAAGATCAAGGACGAGCCGCACCAGCAGGACGGTCTTCCCGGCCCCGGGCTCACCGAGTACGACCAGCCGCCCGCAGGGGCTGCGGTCGTAGGACGCGATCAGCGCACCGTGACCCGCGAGGTCGCCCGGCTCCCCGGCCGGGATCGCGGGGGCCGGCCCGCTCCGGCCGACCGTGGCCTGAGCTGTCAGTTCCTGCCAGGAGTGGACCAGATCGACGTCGGCGGGTTGCCAGAGGACGTCCAGCGGCGGCCGGCCGACCCCACGGCGGGTTGCCTCCCTGTCCCACTGGTCGCGGACCAGATCGGCAAGCCGATCGGCGACCTTCTCCACATCGAGATCCGTCGAACGGGTGGCCGCTCTGTCCGCCAGGAAGGCGGCGACGGCAGGCAGGATTCCGGCGGCAGCCAGAACCGCCACGGCCGTTCCCTGACCACCCGCCCAGGCGACCGCCCCGGCGGCCACGGCAGCGATACCGGCTCCCAACCAGACCGGGCTCGGAGCCCCGCGACGCCCCCCGCCGACGTTCATAGTGAGCAATCATGCACGTCACGCACACGGATGTGTGTGATGACGATGGCGCGGATCGGCCCGCCCTGCCCGCGATGTCGCAGTGCCCCCGATGTCGATGCGCAGTGCCCCCGGTATCTCAGCGCTCGCGGACTGGATACGTCTCGCTGTGAACCGGGCCGGTCATCCGGGGCGACGGTCGGGGGGATCGTCAGCCCGCCTCGTCCGCGGCGTGACTGGCCGCGCCACGCGGCACGCGCTGACGTGGGCTCAACGTGGCCCAGTTCTCGGCCCAGCCAGCCAGCGGCTCCACCACACCCAGCAGCCGCCGGCCATGACTGGTCAGCCGGTACTCACCGGCCTCATCCACCTCTACCAGCCCGGCCTCGCGCAGCTCACGCGTTCGCTGCGAGAGCTGCGACTCCGCGGCGCCGACTTTCGCGGCCAGCGCCCGGAATGACGACGACCCGCCGCGAAGGCACCAGAAGACCGCCAACGTGTGCCGGCGGGCAAGCAGGTCGACGAGGGCGGCGAGTGGCTCCGGCACAACGGACGGACCCGCCCAGCCCAGGCCAGACGGGCTACCCGCCCCACCGCCCGAGCGGGCGGTCGCCTGCCTGCCGGCTGCCCCGCCACCCGCGGAGCCGCGACGCTTCGCCGTGGTCAGTGCGCCCGCACCCCCACCCCGTTGGAGGTGTGCGCACCGTGCAGCGGCGAGTTCGACACCGTGCCGTGGCCGACGTCCGACGAGCCGCCCAGCACCGCCCGGGCCCGCTGCACGAGCGCACCGGCCTGCGCCGACACCACGCCGGCGACCGTCTGGACCTCGGGGCGCTCGCGTACCTCCCGCGCCTGTCGCATGATCGCGTCATAGTGCTCGCGGCCCGCGCGGGCACCGAGGACGTATCCGATGCCGAGGGCAATGACCACACTGGGCCTGATGCGCATGGTTCCTCCCGGGGGCAGGACCGGGCGGGCGCGGCCTCCACCGCTGGCGCTCCGGCGTCTTACTGGTTTGTTTACTACCCCACCGGCAACCTCCGCTGAACCTCAGGTAGGCTGACGACGTCAGACCGATCCGGGCTGCCGGCCATTGAGGCCTGGGTGGGCCCCCTGGGTTCTGCCTAGCGCCTGCGGTGCTGGGCGGGGTCGGATCCGGGCCTGGCAGCACAGAACGGTCCCGCGTAGCTCAATTGGCAGAGCAGCCGGCTGTTAACCGGCAGGTTAGAGGTTCGAGTCCTCTCGCGGGAGCACGTTTGCCCAGGTCAGGGGCCATCTCAGCAAAATCCTAAAGATCTTGAAACGAAGATCGTCCCAACTTTACCCCCATGATTCTTTGAGTTACCCCACGCGACCTGCCGGCGCCTGCGCGGTGGCAAGCTTCGACGGCGGACGCAGCCAAGCCGAGGTCGATGTGATGGATGTACCCCTGTTGGGCGGGTCGGTGAACACCGTCGTCCGCAGCGGCGACACGGTGCGCAGGCCCGTCCCGCCCCGCGGCGGCTTCGTGCACGAGCTCCTCGGGTTGCTGGCGCGGCGGGGCTGGGACGGTGCGCCGCGGTTTCTCGGTGTCGACGAGCGCGGCCGGGAGATCCTCAGCTTCCTGCCCGGACATGTTGCCTGGGAGCGCGAACAGCCTGTGTCCATCGCGTCCGATGAGAGCCTCGTCGGGGTCGTCGAGCTGGTTCGTCGATTTCACGATCTGACTGTGGGCACGTCGCTGGCCGGCGGCAGCGAGGTCGTGTGTCACAACGACCTGGCGCCGAAGAACACCGTCTACCGCGACCGCGGCGATGGGCTACGCCCTGTCGCCTTCCTCGACTGGGATCTGGCCTTCCCTGGGGAGCGGATCCACGACGTCGCCCATGTCTGCTGGCAGTTCCTCGGCCTTGGCCCCACGGTGACCGATACGGACGAGGCGGCGCGGAGGATCAGGCTGATCCGTGACGCCTACGGACTGCACCGGCATGCGCCACTGATCGAGACGATCCTGTGGTGGCAGGACCGCTGCTGGCGCGGCATTCAGGCAGGAGCCTTGACGGGAGACCCGGGGGCGGTGCGGCTGCGTGACGCCGGCGCCGTGGAGGACGTCCGTGCTGCCTGTCAGTGGGTGGCCGACAACCGCGGCCGACTCGGGCACCAAACTTGATCATCCGAGATTGATCGCGGCTGTTCCCGCTGTTCCCGCTGTTCCCGCATCCGACCGGTCCGCCCGGCGAGGAGTAGAAGACCATGGAACCTGAACCGCTGGCGATGCCGCCGTGAGAGGGCGCCACATGGTTAAGGGCCTGCCGCGTCGGCAGCAGCGGGCTGTGAAGCGTGCGTGGACCCGCGTTGTCGCCGACTGCGGTTGCCCGGACACGTACTACTGTCCGGCGAGCGACGCGATGGAGTGTCCGCGGCACAGCGGCTTCGACACATGCTGCGATCAGCAGGACGAGCACATCCCGGTCCTGCGCCGTCATCGACGGCTCTGGCGCGCCCGACGAATGCTGCGCGGTGAGCGCGCATGCCGATTTCCCGAGGGCGAATCCGCGACCGGGGAGGAGCCGTGAGGATTCGTAGCACTCTCGTGTGCGGAACAGCGCTGGTGTCCCTGGCCGGATGTATCTCAACCAAGGACGGGGACGCGGGGTCTCCCGTGGGCTCGCCGGCCGCAGCAGGCCCGTCTGAGACCTTCCAGCAGCGGAGTGGGGTGGCCGCGTTCGTGGTCGCGTTCCGTACGACATTCCCCGCTCTGGCCGATGGCCGGTCAGACAGGGCCATCGCGTCGGACGTGACTCATGTCTGCCTGGATGACCTGCGGGACCCCTCGACTGGTCAGCCTGCGACCGACAGGGAGCCTGTCGCCCTGCGGCGCATACCGAGCAGGTTCGCGCGGAACGGGATCACTCCGGACTGGACCACGTCGAGGACGATCCTTGCCCTCGCCAAGGGCACGGCGTGTAACCCGACGCAGGTCGTCGGAAGCTAGCTTTTCGAAGCTCATGTTCCTCGCCCGCCTGCTCCGCCCACCAGCCCCCAGCCCGATCAACCTTTTCAGCAGCAGGTCCGGAGCCGGGCCACCAGATCGGCGGCGGAATCGGGGTCGAGGCTGGCCGGCGGGGTGAACGAGAGGCGGGTCAGCAGCCCGGAGTACCGCTCGGCGACACGGTCGGGCAGCTCCGCGGGGGCGGCGACGATCGCGAACGCCTCGACCATCTCGTCGGTGACCAGGAAGGCCATGTCGGACCAGCGCCCGGCCTTCGACAGGGCGGTCAGTTCCTCGTTCGCAGCCCCCCAGCCGTGCAGGTCGAAAACACCGCGATAGGCGGGGGTGGAGGCGTAGAAGGCGATCTGGCCGCGGACCTGCGGGAGCTTCCGCTCGATCTCCTCGTCGGTTCCGGTGACGATGAACGGGGTGTTGGCCACCTCGAACCCGTCCATTGTCGCGCCCGTTTTCTCGCGGCCGGCGAGCAGAGCGGGAAGGGTACGTTCACGAATCCACCGGGCGGTGGTGTAGCCGTGGCAGATGAAACCGTCGGCCACCTCGCCCGCAAGGCGCGTCATCGACTCGCCGACCCCGGCGAGAAGTATCCCGGGCGGGCCGAAGTCGTGGTGGGGTGGCACGAAGTCCCGAGGCATGAGTGTGTGCTGATAGTAGGTGCCCCGGAAATCCAGGGGGGTGCCGTCATGCCACGAGGACCAGATTGCCCGCAGCGCGCTGACGAACTCGCGCAGCTGCGCGGCGGGCCGCCCCCAGGGCATGCCGAACCGGCGGGTGACGTGCGGTTTCACCTGGGAGCCGAGGCCGAGCAGAAACCGGCCGCGGGAGTGGCGCTGCAGGTCGTCGGCAGTGTAGGCCAGGCTCATCGGTGAACGGGCGAACGCCACCGCGATGGAGGTGCCCACCGCGAGGCGTTCGGTCACCTCGGCGGCGATGGCCAGTGGCAGGAACGGATCCTGGTTGACTTCGCCCGCCCACACCGCGTCATACCCGCGGGATTCCAACGCGCGGGCACGATCCGCTGCACCGGACAGTCCACTGAGCGTACCGTCGACTTTCACCCCGCAAAGAATACTTCCTCACGCCGTCCGTGACACCCTTCTCACCATCCGAGGCGCGCACATGACCGAATCCGAGTCCGTACCTGTCATCCTGTCCGACGTCCGCGACCGCGTCGCCGTCATCACCCTCAACCGGCCCGCGGCCCGCAATGCGCTGAGCCGGCAGCTCACCCATGCATTGTGGGACGAGATGTCCGCTGCCGGTGACAATCCCGACGTCGACGCTGTCGTCCTCACCGGCGCCGACCCGGCGTTCTGCGCGGGGGTCGATCTGCGGGAGGTGTCGGGCGAGGTGCCGCCGACCGACGTCGAGAGACCGCCCGGCGCCGGCCCCGAACGTGACACCAACGGCCTGTACCGGTTCCTGCCCGTCATCGCCAAGCCCGTCATCGGCGCGATCAATGGTGTCGCGGTCACCGGCGGCCTGGAGGTGGCGTTGCAGTGCACGTTCCTGGTGGCCTCGGAACGGGCGCGGTTCGCCGACACCCACGCCCGGCTGGGGGTCATGCCGGGCGGCGGGGTCACCGTTCTGCTCGCGCAGTCCATCGGGTGGCGGGCGGCCGTCGAGATGTCCCTGACGGGAAACTTCCTGACCGCCGGAGAAGCGCTGCGCCTGGGCCTGGTGAACCGGGTCGTCCCGCACGCCGAGCTGCTGCCCACCGCACGCGGGCTCGCCGCCGACATCGTCAGCAACGACCAGCGCAGCGTCCGCCGGCTGCTGCGGCACTACCGGCAGCTGGCGAACACCGCCACCCTCGACGAGGCGCATCTCGTCGAGGGCATCCTGGCGGAGACGTGGCGGCGCGGCACCGCCGACGTCGCCGCCCGCCGTGCCGCCGTCACCGCCCGCGGGCAGGACCAGGCACGAGAAGGACATACTGGATCGGCGCCGTCATCGACTACTCGTGTGCGCCCGGTCGATGCCGCTCGGTGAGTTCGCCTGCCACCGCCGGTACCTGCGGCTGGCAACGGCCACCATGGCGCTCACGCGGTGACGCCGGTGGCGCCGGTGGCGCTGTGTCGCCACTTTGGCTCCTTTGGCTACGTCTGCGTGGCGGCTACCGAGTCGGCTGGCCCGCGCGTCGCGAGCATCCGGCCAGGTCTGGCCGGGCTGGCAGGCCCGGTCGGGCCATGTCGTCCCCGCGGATCCGACGCATCGATGGTTCTGGCCCCCCGCGGGTGCGAGGCTTCGCGGATGGCGACGGAACGGTTCGAGGTCCGGCGGCAGATCGCTGCGCCGAGCGAGGGCGTCTTCGCGGTGCTGTGCGACCCGCAGGGGCACGTCACGATCGACAGCTCCGGGATGCTCCAGTCCGCGGAGGGGAAACCGGTCACCGGGGCCGGCGACGAGTTCGTCGTCCACATGGACCGGGAATCTCTGAACGACTACCCACTGGGGAAGTACGACGTCACCGTCGTCATCACCAGGTTCGTTGCGAACACCGAGATCGAGTGGACGATCACCGTCAAGGACTGGCCGCGCATCGGCCACCGCTACGGCTACCGCCTCGAGCCGAGCGAGGTCGGCACTCTGGTGACGTCCTACTACGACTGGAGCGAGATCACCGAGGACTTCCGCCGGGGCGTTTTCCCGGTCATTCCTGAGGCCGGCCTGCGAGCGACCCTCGGCATCCTCGCCCGCACCGTCGAACAGCAGCGACCCGGCCACTGACGCCTGACGCCTGACGCCTCCGGTCGTCACGAAGGTGGATGCGGTCCGGCCCGGGTCCCGCGGGTGAGGACCCGGGCCGTCGGCATGCCGGATCAGCGGTGGGAGCGTCCGAGGCGGAAGCGGTCGAGGACAACCGGGGCGACGTCCGGCGTCCTCAGGTCAAAGGAGTAGCTGACGACCTGCGCCGCCGCGGTGTCGAAGACCGAGAACACGGCATGGTCGTTGCTCTGGACGAACGGCAGCGGTGTGCCGTCTGCGGCCCGGTGCGGGTTGACCGTCGGGACGATCGGCGCGAGCCCGCCCGGGTTGCCGATGGCCCAGTAGTTCCGCGGGTCCCACGGCGCCGGCGGAACCGGGCGGGTCCGGCCGCTGAGCTCGTGGAAGGCGCCGTAGGTGTTTCCGGTGTTGGAGGTCTCCAGGAAGTTCGTCCGCCCGTTCCTGCTGACGAACCGGTTCCACAGGTGGCTGTGGCCGTTCTGCACCAGATCGACCCCGGCGTTCTCCAGCAGCGGCTGCAGGTCGTAGAGCAGGCGATTGTCGGCCAGCGGGTACTCGTACCGGACCCCGACGAGTTCGCCGGCGTCGTTGCGCTCCTCGATCCGCTCCGGGTCGGCGAAAACCGGCATGATGTTGTCGCCGAGACCCTGCGGGCCTTCGTGCAGGATGACCACCCGATACCGCGCCCGGTCGAACTCCTTGCTGGCCAGCTCCTTCTTCAGCCATCTGAACTGCTCGCTGGAGGCGTCGACGGCCTCGAAGATGTGCTCGCCGTAGCCCTGCGCGAGCGGGTTGCCGAGGGTGGCGCCGGCCTCCTGGTAGCGGCTGGCCGACGTGCGCGCCGCCGGGTCCGCGTTGGCGGTGGTACCCCGCCAGATCCGGGTCGAGTACAGCGAGATCATCCGGACGTCGCCGATGGTGGTCGCGTAGTAGGTCTCGCCGCCCGGGGAGCCCTTCGGCAGCGTGAAGATCTCCTCGTAGGTGGTGGTCGAGAAGGAGTTGTCGCGGATCCACTGCTCGCGGACCGCCCGGTTGCGGGTCGGGTTGACCTGCGCGGCCACGGCCTCGTACGCCCTCTCGGCGACCTCGCGGGGGACCGGCGCGTTGAACGATCCGCCCAGCGTGGTGGCACCGGCCCGCCGACCCTGGACCTCGTGGTTGCCGATCGCCGGGAAGAGCGGCGTGTTCTGGATGATCTCCCCGCCGACGTAGGGCACGCCGTTGGTGCCGTTGCGGCCGCCGTTGCCCTGCAGGACGGGGAAGAACGCGCTGCCGCGGGTGTCGTCGAACCACTCCGAGGCCCGGTCCGGGACGTTGACCAGGTCGCCGGCGACGAACACCGCGTCCATCCGGCCGATGGTCGCCAGCGCCATCTGCAGGTTCGCCGGCGTGTTCACCATCGCCTGGTGGTCACTGGTCAGCAGGATCTTCGTCGGCTGGCCGGCGCGCGGGAGGGGCTGCAGCTGGAAGGTACCCGAACCGGCCAGGCGGGAGCTGTCCGGACGGGAGCCGTCCAGGCTCACGACGCGATAGGGCACGCGTTCCCCGGCCCTCAGCCCGTTGACGGACGCCTCGTGCCGCCACACGTCACGCGCGACGATGCCGGCATCGGCTGCCGGCCTGCGGTCCGCCGGCACGTTCGAGGCGGAGTCCTCGGCGGATCTCGACAGTTTCGTCGTCGACGCGGTCACCTGGGTGATGCCCGGGATGCGGGTCCGGCCCGTGGCGACCGCGCTGAGCGTCCTGGTGTCGAGCCGGTCGACGTCCCTGCCGACCAGCGCGACATGCCTGCTGCCGGCGAACTCGGTGAACCACACGACGTGGACGCCGCGATCCGAGGGCGCCTGCAGGAACGGGTCTGTCAACAGTGGCAACGATCCGACCGGATCGGTGGAGAAGGCGCTCTCAGCCGGGGGTGAGACCCGCGGGGGCGCCGCGGACGTGGGCAGCACCGCCGTGCCCAGTACCCCGCAGAGTGCTCCGGCCACCACGGCGGCCGACGTTGCCCTGCGCCGCCAGGACCATCTCGGTCTGGGCCGGGGCGGGGCAGCTGGGGGGGACGTAGGCACGGACGAACCTCTATTCGGCTGTAGAAGTTTGGACGGCTACCGAGCATGCGGTCTCCGCATGGCCTCGGCCTTGCGCCTCCACCACTGCCGGATGTCTCCGGAGCAAACAGGTGCCCGCAGCTGCCCGGCAGGGTTGTGGTCGGCCGGGGCCGGTACGAGCTGTGACGGGACGCCGCCTCGTCCACAGTGAGCTGGAGCCGTTCAACCTCCAGATGTACGGCCTCGACGAGTTCACCGCACTGCTTCACGAGGCCGGTTTCGCCGCGGTGACCGTGCACGCCGACTATCAGGTGGGGCAGCCTCCCACTGCCCACACCCGAGTCCAGACCCTCGAGGCCGCTGTTCCGTGACGGTCACCGCCGCCACCACCACCGTCGACGAGGACGGAGGACGATGGTCAGAGTCAGGTCAGGTTGCGCCGCTGGACCTCCCAGTCGGGATCGGTGCACAGGCCGCAGGACGGGCCGACGAAGCGCTGGCGTGCCGTCTGGTCGCCCTTGAGCTGCCACGTCAGCCAGTCCTTGCCGACCTGGGCGAACTCGCCGCCGTTGGTCTGGCCGTAGGTGCCGAAGTGGCCGACGTCGAGGCTGCCCAGGAAGGCGGGCAGGGTCGGCGGCAGCTTGCTCCAGTCGTCGAGCGCGTTGGCGTGGGCGATGTCGCTCTCGCCGCCGGTGATGTAGGCGACGGGTGCGTGCAGCTCACGCAGCTCGGGCTTGGATCCCGTGCCGAACAGGCCGCTGTTCCAGATCACGCTGGTGGTGATCCGCGGGTCGGCGCTCACCTCGATGGCCTCGAGCCCGCCACAGGACTGCCCCATCGCCGCGATCTTCGTGGTGTCGAGCTTCCCGCGGTACTTGCCGAAAAGCCGGCTGTTCTCCCGGATGGCCCAGTCGATGCTGTCGGTCAGCCAGGATGCCTGGGTCTGGCCGGTGCCGCCGGGGCGGCCGTTGGCGATGACCAGGAATCCATGCGACGCGATTTCCAGCAGGAAGTCGTCGAACCAGGTCCCGTCCGCCCGGCAGGCACCGTTTCCCCAGACGACGATCGGCAGGGTCGTGTCAGTCGGCAGGGTACGCGGTCGGTAGACGGTGTGGTTGGATAACCGGAGATCGGTCTCGTACATCGCGGGATACGGTCCGGTCCCACTTCCGGCCGGTACCTGGGCGTTCACCGCGGGAACGAGGGTGAACAGTCCTGCGAATGCGAGTGCCAGGCTGGTCACCACAACGCAGGCGCGTCGGACAAAAGGTCTCACGTGTTTCCTCCGATGCATCGGCGAGTGTCGCCGATTTTGCGGTCGAAGCTAGGTTGACGAACGCCCGGAGTCAATACAGGACATGTCCCTGGAGTGGTCATTCGGCCCGAAGGTGGAGTGGACCAGGTGAGGGAATCGAGTGGAGGAACAAAAATCATCACTCCCCTTTCGCTGGGACCTCCAGTTCGGGCTACCTGACCGTTGTCGCGGCAGGAAACTGCCTGGGGGCCTTCCTGTCGTACGTTTTTCGCAGCCGGGAAGAACGCCGGCGGCAGGGCCGGCGCGTGCCTGGCGGCGGTCGAACGGTGGGTGACCGGTGGTGGCGGCGGCGCGCAGGCGGCTGGTTGACCCGGGTCGGACCCCGGTGTTTGGCTCGGGAGATGCCGGATGACGACCTGCCTGGTGGCGGTGGCGACGGTGTCGCCCGGCGGATGTGGCAGCTGTTCGAACCGGTGCACGCCGTCACCTACTTCGCGCCGGCCTGCGCCGCGGCGTTCGAGGGCGCCGGTGTGCGCGGGTTCTGGCGGGGCTACTTCGCCGGGCGCGCGGCGCCACTCGGTCCGGTCGGTGCGGAGCCGGTCGTCGGCTGCTTCTTCGGGTTCGCGCCGGCGATGGTGGCACGGGCGCTGCCGGACATCTGGACGCGGATCACTCCCGCGGAGGCACTGACCGCCCGGCTCGACGGTGTTCGCGAGGCCCTGATCCCGGTGTTGGCGCAGACGCGGCCGGGCGAGCTCGCCGAGCTCGCCGGGGTGCTGCGGGCGGCCGCGGAGCGGGCACCGGTCGCCGGTCGCGTGCTTGCCGCCGCGAACGCGGCCCTGCCCTGGCCGCAGGACCCGATCGGGATTCTCTGGCAGGCCACGACGATCCTGCGGGAGCACCGCGGTGACGGCCACGTGGCGGCGCTGGTGACCGCCGGCCTCGACGGCGCCGAGACCGCGGTCTGGCGAGCCAGCCTCGGTGGTGTCGGCGATGTCAGCCGGGAGGATCTGCAACGCGCGCGCGGATGGTCCGACGCCGCGTGGGTCGACGCCGCCGGCCGGCTGCGTGCCCGCGGCTGGCTCGACGGCACCGGCCGGCCGACGGAGGCATCCCGGTCCGCCCTGCGCGCGGTCGAGGAGACGACGGACCGTGCCGCCGCCTCGGTCTGGGCGCCGCTCGGCCCTGACGAGGTCGACCGGTGCGTCGCGCTGCTGGCCCCCGTCGCCAGGCGCGCCGCGGCCCTCCTGCGGTGGCCGAATCCGATCGGCGTGCCCGACCCGCGCGCGTCAGGCTCCGGCTAGGCGTTCCGACCCCTGGAGCGCCGCGCCTACGGCTGGACCGCCAGCGGGCCGGCGCCCGCCTCCCGGGGGCCGGGGGTGAAGGCGATGGGGAGGGAGTTCGGGGCGCGGGTGAGGGTGTTGTGGAAGTGGATCTCGGCGCCGTCGGCGACACGGATGTCGTGGAGTCGGCGGAGCAGTTCCTCCAGGGCGATCCGTAGGTTCTGCCGGGCGAGGTTGGAGCCGATGCAGCGGTGCGGGCCGGCGCCGAAGGCCAGATGACGGTTCGTGGCCCGGTCGAGGTCGAAGACCTCGGGGGAGGGGAACTCGTCCTCGTCGTAGCCGGCTGAGGCCCAGTAGAGGAGAACCTTGTCGCCCTTCCTGATCTGCTGGCCGCCGAGCTCGACGTCCCGGGTGGCCGTGCGGGCGATGGCGACGAACGGCCCGTCGAGCCGCAGCAGCTCCTCGACCGCCTTCGGGATCAGCTCCGGCTGGGCGCGCAGCTGCGCCGGGATCTCGGGGGAGAGGCAGAACCGGTGCATCATCAGGCCCAGCGCCCCCGCGGTGGTCTCCAGGCCACCGAGAACGAGGAGCTGGACGATGCCGATGATCTCCTGCTGGGCCAGCGGCCGGCCGTCGAACTCGGCCTTCAGGACGGCGTCGACGACGTCGCCGCGCGGTGGCTCGCCGCGCCGGCGCTCGACGAGGGCGGTGATCCAGGCGGCGAGGCCCGCCCAGGAGGCCGCGGCCTCGGGATCGTTGGGAATCGACGACGTCGACGCCAGCCGTGACACCTCGTCGAGGTCCTCGGGTGGGGCCCCGAGACCGAACTCGAAGAACGTCAGGCTCGGCAACGGCCGGGCGAAGTCGTCCATGAACTCGCAGTGCCCGCTCTCGACGAAACCGTCGATGAGGCGGGAGACCAGCGCCCGGGTGGCCTCCTCCCACGGGGCGATCATCTGCGGCGTGAAGTGGGCGTTGATCAGCTTCTTGTAGGCGCGCTGCTCGGGCGGGTCGACCTCGACCGGAATGTTGCGGACATGCGTGCGGCTCGGTGGGATGTTCAGACCGTCGGTCGAGGTGAAGGTCGCCCAGTCCTGGGCGACCTTCAGCACGTCCTCGTACTTCGTGATGACCCAGAATCCGCCGTGCAGGTCGCTGTGGGCCACCGGGCACAGCGAACGCATCCGGGCCAGGGATTCGTGCAGCACGGGAGCCAGCCGCGGCGAGACATGGTCGAACTCGCGGAGAAGCCAGGCGTCGGGCATCGCGGCCGGCGGTGCGCTCGACGCGCTCGACCCGTTCGACGTGGTTGACGTGGTTGACGTGGATAAGTTCGTGTCCATGGTCGCTCCTGAAAGGGAGGGGCAGCGCCCGAATCGGCCGGGGAGGGGAGAGCAAGACCGTCAGTCAGTCGCTCAGTCCGTGTTGATCCAGACGGACTTGACGTTGAGATAGCCCTGGAGTGACTGCTGGCCCATCTCGCTGCCCCAGCCGCTCGCCTTGTGGCCGCCGAACGGCACCGCCGGGTCCAGCTGCAGGAAGGTGTTCACCCACACGGTGCCGACCCGCATCTCGGCGGCCAGCCGGTGCGCCCGGCCGACGTCGCGGGTCCACATTCCGCCGGAGAGGCCGAACGGGGTGTCGTTCGCGCGGGCGGCCACCTCGTCGTCGGAGTCGAACGGCAGCAGGCACGCCACCGGGCCGAAGATCTCCTCGCGGGCGATCCGCATCCCGTCCTCGACGTCGGTGAAGACGGTGGGCGCGACGAAGTAGCCGTCGGCGAGGCCGTCGTCCGTCAGCCGGCTGCCGCCGGCGATGACCCGGGCGCCCTCGTCGCGGCCCAGGTCGAGGTAGCCCGTGACGCGGTCGAGCTGCTCGGCCGACACGACCGGGCCGATCTTCGTTCCCGGTTCCAGGCTCCGCCCGACCCGCAGGTTCCGCGCGAACGCCGCCACTCCGTCGGCGAACTCGTCGTAGATCGGGCGCTCCACGTAGATGCGGGTGCCGGCGCAGCAGATCTGGCCCGAGTTCGAGAACACGGCCATGGCCGCGCCGGGGATCGCCTTCGCCAGGTCGGCGTCGGCGAAGACGACGTCCGGCGACTTGCCGCCGAGTTCCAGCGTGAGCCGCTTGAGGTTGCCGGCGGACGCCCGGACGATGTGCTGACCGACGGCGGTCGACCCGGTGAAGGCGACCTTGTCGACGTCGGTGTGTTCGGTGAGCGCAGCGCCGACGGTCTCGCCGAACCCGGTCACGATGTTCACGACGCCGGCCGGCACCCCGGCCTCCAGCAACAGCTCGCCGATCCGGACGGCGGCGAGGCCGGCCTCCTCGGCGGGCTTGAGCACCATGGTGCAGCCGGTGGCCAGCACCGGTGCGATCTTCCAGACGGCGTTGCTGACCGGCCGGTTCCACGGCACGATCGCCGCCACCACGCCGACCGGTTCCCGCAGCGTGTAGGTGAAGAAGGAGCCGGGGATCGAGTTCGGGATGGTCTCGCCGTGGATCTTCGTGGCCCAGCCGGCGAAGTAGCGCAGCACGCTGGCCTCCCACGACGGGCGCGTGCGACCCGGCCGCTGCCTGCCGATCGGCAGGCCCATGTCCAGCGCCTCGAGGAGGCGGAGCTCCTCGTAGTGTTCCTGGAGCTTCTCGGCGCACGCCCACAGCAGGTCCTGGCGCTGCGCCGGCTTCATCGCCCGCCACGGGCCGGTCTCGAACGCGGCGCGGGCGGCGGCCACGGCGAGGTCGGCGTCCTCGGCTCCGCCCTCGGCCAGCTCGGCGATCACCCGGCCGGTGGACGGGTTGATGCTGGGGAACGTCCTCCCGCTGACCGCGTCGACCCAGGCGCCGCCGATCAGCAGCTTCTTCGGGCCCGCCTCCAGAAAGGGAAGCACCGGCGATTCAGGCAGGACGGCGCCTGTCGTCATCGGAACTCCTGCCCGCGCGGCTACCCGCGCAGCTCGTAGAAGGTGAGAGTCGGCGGTGGCTGCATCGCCACCGTCCTGCTGCGTGGGACCCGGCCGTCGGCGGAGCGCGCCCTCAGCTCGCGGAGCATCGCGTCGACGTCGTCGGTCTCGATCTCGTAGATGGTGAGATACCGAAACGACCCCGGGGGCACCTGGAGATGGCCCGCCTCGCGGACGGAATAGCGACGGGCGGCGAGGAATCCGGGCACCTGGAGAATGCCCGGGATGTGGTCCTCGTCGTACCACCGGTTGTACTCCTCCTCGAGCTCCGCGCTGACGGGGCTCGACTGTGCGATGAGGACACCGCGGGGCATGGCCACCTCCGGATGGGCGGTGTGGCGGGCCGGGAGGCCCCGTCCTGCGGGGGCCTGGCCCGCGGGGATCCCGATCGACGCGGCTGCGGGGGCTCCCGGCCGCGGGAGCGCGGTCGGCTCGGTTGTTCTGGTCAGGCGTCGGCTGGTCAGGCGTCGGGCAGCAGCGCGGGGGGCAGGCCGATGCTGCGGGTCTCCAGGAAGCTCCGCAGCCCTTCGGGGCCGAGCTCACGGCCGAGCCCGGACTGCCCGAAACCGCCGAACGGCACCAGGGGGAAGGGCGGGTAGGCGCCGTTGATCGCGACGGACCCGGTGCGGAGCCGCTTCGCGACGGCGAGCCCGCGGGACGGGTCCGTGGTCCACACGCCGCCGGACAGGCCGTACTGGGAGTCGTTGGCGATCCGGACGGCGTCGTCGGCGTCGGTGGTGTCGTCGTAGGGGATGAAGCTCAGGACCGGGCCGAAGATCTCCTCCCGCGCGACCCGCATGCCGTTGTCGACGTCGCCGAGGATGGTGGGTGCCACGTACCAGCCCTTCGGCAGGTGCGCCGGCCGCCCACCGCCGGCGACCACCCGCGCGCCGTCCGAGACGGCACCCTGGATGTAGCCCTCGACCCGGGTTCGCTGCCGCTCGGCGACCAGCGGCCCCACCACGATCGACGGGTCGTGCGGGTCACCGACCGGCACCGCGGCCGCCGTGGGGCCGGCGATCTCCAGCGCCTCCTGGTAGCGCGAGCGCGCCACCAGCACCCGGGTGTGCGCGCCGCACACCTGGCCGGACAGGTGCATGCCGCCCTTCACCACCGCCGCGACGGCGACCGCGAGGTCGGCGTCGTCGAGGATGACCGCGGCCGACTTCCCGCCGAGCTCGAGGGAGACGCGCTTCACCTGCTCGCCGCACAGGGACATGATCCGCTTTCCGGCGGCGGTCGAGCCGGTGAAGGCGATCTTGTCGACGCCCGGATGCGTCACGAGATGCTCCCCGGCCTCGCGGCCGCCGGGCAGGACGTTCACCACGCCCGCCGGGATGCCGGCCTCGATGGCCGCCTCGGCGAGGAGGTAGTTGCTCAGCGGGGCCTCGACCGGCGGCTTGACCACGACGGTGCACCCGGCGGCCAGCGCCGGTGCGACCTTCCACGCGGACAGGGTCACCGGGGCGTTCCACGGCACGATCGCGGCCACGACCCCGACCGGCTCGGAGGTCACCAGACCGCCGCGGGCGCCGGTTCGGACGAGCCGCTCGAACTCGTAGGTGCGGATCAGCTCGGCGTAGTACTCGAAGACGGGGGCGACGAGACCTGTCTGGGCCTGTTTCGACTGGCTGACGGCGCAGCCCATCTCGTCGACCGTGACCCGGGCGATGTCGTCCTCGTGCTTGCGCAGGGCGGCGGCGAGCCGGTCGAGCGCGTCGGCTCGTTCGGCGGGGCTCAGCCGCGGCCACGGTCCGTGGTCGAAGGCGGCGCGGGCCGCGGCCACCGCACGGTCCATGTCCTCGGCGGTGGCGAGCGGGACCTCGCCGACGGGTTCCTCCGTCGAGGGCGAGATGACCGTGGAGGGCTCGCTGGCGCTCGGCCTGGCCCACGTGCCGTCGATGTAGAACGTCCGCCGGTACATCAGCTGATCGCTCATCGTCGTCTCCCTGGGTCGTTCTCCGGCGGACATTAGCATCGGGAGCGAGCGCTCGCTAGCAGAGCAAGATCTTCCCAGCTCCGGGTGTTGGTCCGGGGTGATCAAGAATAGGTGAGTGCTTACTTCGCTGTCGGATCAACGTAATCACGGCCGCGCGCGGCTGTCGACCGGGAGACCGAAGGCCAGGTCGGACCGGACGTCGGGCCGGACCAGATGTCAGGTCGGACCGGAGGCCGGGTCAGAAGGTGGCGGAGAGTGCCCAGGGGCCGTCGGGGAACGGCTGGCCGAGCAGATCCATGCTGTAGGTGATGCGGCCGGTGACGGATCCCGGGGGGGTGGCGCAGAGCGCCAGCGTGGCGTCGGCCATGGCGCTGTCCGGCTCGACCGGTGCGTTGTCCGGGGTGTGCGGGGAGACCACGGCGACGCCCGGGGTCATCACCAGGCCGGAGGTGCCGAGGGAGTTGACACCGACGCCGGTGCCCTCGAGTTCGGCCGCGAGGCCGGTGGTGAGGCGGTCCAGGGCGCTCTTGCACATGCCGTACGGGGTGCAGCCGTCGCTGGCCCAGTCCGGGTACGGCGGGCCGAGGGGGTGCCGGGCCTGTTTGGATGTGATGTTCACGATCCAGCCGCGGCTGTGCTCGACCATCCCGGGAACGGCCAGCTGGCACAGTCGGAACGGGGCGTGGACCATCATCTGGAACATCAGCCCGTAGCGTTTCGGGGTGATCTCCAGCGCCGGCCCGTAGAAGTTGACGCCCGCGTTGTTGACCAGGGTGTCGACCGGCCCGAACAACGCCTCGGCGCGTTCGATGATGGTCTCGACGTCCGCGGGCACGGTGATGTCCGCCTGGACGGCGGCAGCCCGCCCGCCGTCAGCCTGGATGCGCCGCACCAGCTCGGAGATCGAGCCGGGCAGCGGGGAGGTGCCCGGCTCCAGGGTTCTGGCGACCAGCGCGACCGCCGCGCCCTCGGCCGCGAGCCTGCGCGCGATGTTTGCTCCGATCCCCCGGCTCGCGCCGGTGATGATTGCTACGCGGCCATCCAGTGATCCCACGAGTCCTCCGAGGCTTGAATGCTCCGAGCCGGCGTGGCCGGGACGGGCGCTGGCCATGCTAACAGAGTGAGCAAACACTCTGCACTTCTCGGGCCACCCGCGGACCGCTCGCAGGGCGGCCACGGAGTGCCTGTGGGAGCGTCATCTTCTCGTGTGTCCGCTCCAGGCGCCGAATCTTGTGAGGTGAGCAGTCGCTGAGCTACCGTCCCTGCTGGGCGGAGTTCGCGCGCCTGTCAGGCCGGGCGTCAGCTGTCGGCGGAGGGTGGTCGCGGGCGGAGGGTCGCCGTCGTTGTGGCCCACGGGGCGAGGCTGGGCGGGAGTCGCCGCCGGTGAGTCGGCCAGAGCGGGGAGACGGGCGGATCCCGTCGTAAGTAAGTGAACGCTTGCTAAAATTGTGGCCCTACGGTGTGGGTCACTGATCGGAGTCCTGATGGATCTGCTGTTGCGTCACGCCACGCTGATCGACGGGACCGGCGCGCCCGCCCGGCCGGCGGAGGTCGCCGTGGCCGAGGGTCGGGTGGCCGCCGTCGCCGGGCCGGGTGAGCTCGTTCCGGCCCCGGGCACCGAGATTGTCGATCTCGACGGCCTGGTGCTCGCCCCGGGTTTCATCGACGTCCACACGCACTACGATGCCCAGATTCTCTGGGACGGCGACCTCACCCCGTCCAGCTGGCACGGTGTGACCAGCGTGATCATGGGCAACTGCGGCTTCGGTGTAGCCCCGACCCGGCCGGAGCACCGCGACCTCATCGTGCGCCTCCTCGAGAACGTCGAGGGGATGTCCAGGGATGCGCTCGACGCCGGCATCGACTGGTGCTTCCATTCGTTCCCCGAGTACCTCGCGGCCCTGGACGCCCGCCCCAAGCGGCTCAATGTCGGCGCCTTCATCGGCCATTCCCCGCTGCGGCTGTTCGCGGTCGGCGGCGAGGAGCGCCCGGCGACGGCCGACGAGCTCGACACGATGCGCGGGCTGCTGCGCGAGGCGCTGGACGCGGGTGCGATTGGCTTCTCGACCTCGCGGCAGCCTGCCCACCAGGGGGCCTATGGGCGTCCCGTGCCGAGCCGGTTCGCCGAGATCGCCGAGATCGACTCGCTCGCCTCGGTCCTCGGCGAGGCGGGCCGCGGGGTCCTGCAGGTCTCCATCGGGCCCGGGCTGTTCGTCGACCAGTTCTCCGATCTGGCGGTGCGCCACGGCATACCGGTGACGTGGACGGCGCTGGTCACCCGGTCGGAGAAGCCGGGCGCCGCGCTGCGGACGGTCGCCCGCGGGGCGGCGCTGCCGGGCGAGGTGTACCCGCAGATCGCGTGCCGGCCGATCGTCATGCAGATCACCATGGCCGATCCCGTCCCGCTCGCCCAGATCGACGAGTGGAAGGAAGTGCTCGCGATCCCGCGGGAGGAGCGCCCGGCCCTCTACCAGGACACGTCCTGGCGCGACCGGGCCCGGCCGGCCACCCTGACGGCCTGGGAGCACCGGTGGCACAAGATCGATGTCGAGGAGACGGGCGCCCACCAGGACGCCGTCGGCGTTCCGCTCGACGAGCTGGCCCGCCGGCGGGGGACCACCCCGTTCGACCTGATGCTCGACCTGGCGCTCTCCGACACCGCCACGACCCGCTTCCGGGTGGTGCTGGAGAACGACGGCGACGCGGAGATCGGTGAGCTGCTCGCCGACCGGCGCACCCTGCTGGGGCTCTCGGACGCGGGCGCGCACGCCAGCCAGCTCTGCGACGCCTGCTATTCGACCCACCTGCTCGGCCACTGGGTGCGCGAGCGTAAGGCGCTGACGCTCGAGGACGCTGTCTGGCGGTTGACCGGGCACCCGCACCAGGCGTTCCGGGTCGCCGACCGCGGGCTCGTGCGGCCCGGGTTCCACGCCGACCTGGTGGCCTTCGACCCGGAGACCGTCGGCGCCGCCCCGGTCGAGCGGGTACACGACCAGCCGGGCGACGCGGACCGGCTCGTGGTGCGCAGCATCGGGGTCGAGCACATGTGGGTGAACGGCGTGGCGACCCGCCGTGCCGGTGCGGAGGTCGCGGGCGTCGCCCCGGGCCGGCTTCTGCGCGCCTGACGCGAGGCCGGCAGAAAACAGCGCGAGGCCGGCAGAACAGAAGGAAGGAGAGGGGCCCTCGGTAGCCACCGAGGGCCCCTCTCCGCGGTGGGAGCCCCGGGGGGCGACCGGAAGTGGTCCTGCCGCAGGGTCTTCCTGGACCGGGCTTGAAAAGTGTATGCTCACTTACAATCGGGCAGAGGTTGTGTCAGTGCTGGCCCGTGGCGGCTCGCTCGCCCCGTCGGTCCGTGGGTGAAAGCGTGTCGATCACGGTCGCGCCGCTGTCGGGATTGCTCCACGTCGCGTCGTCGGTCGAGTGAGGCGTGTCGCTGGGCGGTGCGTCGGCTGGGCCGTCGAGAACGCCGTCCTTGATAAATAGGTGTTCACTATTCAGGGCTGATCGGAGGTGGCGCGCGGTGGACTACAGCCTGATCGACGCCGACGGGCACTACTACGAGCCGGACGACTGCTTCTCGCGCCACATCGAGGCCCGGTATCGGGACGCGACGGTGCAGGTGCGGCGGGGGGCGGACGGCCTGGGCCGGGTGTTCCTCGGCGGCCGGCGCACCTTCATGAGCGTCATGCCCGGTGACTACGCGTCTGCTCCGGGCGCCCTGCAGGGGCTGTTCATGGGCGAGGTGGCGGACGGCTTCACCCACCGGGAGGTGATCAACGCCAAGGACCACCCGGAGTTCACGCACCGTGCCGCCCGGCTGGCGCTGATGGACACCCAGGGTGTCGAGGCGACCCTCATGCTGCCGACGCTGGCGGTGGCGGTGGAGCAGGACATGGTCGGTGACGTCGAGCTGACCTACGCCAGCCTGCGCGCGTTCAACCGCTGGCTGGAGGAGGACTGGGGCTACTCGGCCCAGAACCGCATCTTCGCCGTGCCCATGTTGTCCCTGCTCGACCTCGGCCAGGCCATGGCCGAGCTGCGCCGGGTGCTCGACGCCGGCGCCCGGCTCGTCCACCTGCGGCCCGGCCCCGTGGGTGGCCGCTCACCGGCGCACCCCGACCTGGATCCGTTCTGGGCGGCAGTGGCCGAGGCCGGTGTGCCGGTCGTGTTCCATGTGTCGAACAGCGGCTACAACCTGGCCTACGGGACGCTGTGGTCGGAGGATCCGGCCAACCCGTCCCATCTGCAGTCGCCGCTGCAGTGGGCGCTGTGCAACACCGAGCGGCCGATCGTGGACACGCTGACCGCGCTCACCCTGCACAATCTGTTCGGCCGGCACCCGAACGTCAGGGTTGTCTCCATCGAGAACGGGAGTAACTGGGTCAGGCCCCTGCTGAAGAACGTGGACAAGGCCGCGGCGCTCGGCCGCCGTGGCCCCGCGCTCGGTGGCAGTCTGCCGGCCCGGCCCAGCGAGGCCCTCGCCGAACACCTGTGGGTGTGCCCGTTCCCGGAGGACGACGTCCGCGATCTCATCACGGTTCTCGGCCCGGAGCGGGTGCTGTTCGGCTCGGACTATCCGCACCCCGAGGGCCTGCGCCATCCGGCTGACTTCGTCGGCCTGCTCGAGGGCTGCGACGAGGTCACCACCCGCCGGGTGCTGCGGGGAAACATCGCCGAGCTCCTCGGCATCCCCGACCGGCGGCCCGCGGCCCGGCCCGCGTAGACGAACCTGTCGGCGTGGCAACGTCGGCGCCGCCCGCGTGCTTATCGGCTGGCTCCGGACAGGGCATCGAAGCCCCGTGGCAGGCTTGGCCGCGGGGTGGGGCACCGAGTCAGACGAACCACCCTCGGTCCGGCCATCCAGCGTGATGCGCACGTACGAAGGGGGACGTCGCCGATGACCGTCCGTACCGTGAACACAGAGGCAGGGCGACTTTCCGGCGACCACGCGGGCGGGGTCGCCCGGTTCCTGGGAATTCCCTTCGCGGCAGCTCCGGCGGGCGAACGCCGATTCGCCCCGCCAGGCCCTGCCGAACGATGGTCAGGCACCAGGAAAGCCACCGGTTACGGCGCCACCGCGCCCCAGCCGGCACTGCACCCCGCTCACGCCTGTCTGGTGCCGCTGGTCGGGCCCGGATGGGTCACCGGAGACGGCGAATACCTCAATCTCAACGTCTGGACACCCGACCCCGGCACGAGCGGGCTTCCGGTCATGGTCTACCTGCACGGCGGCGGATTCGTGATCGGCACGGGCGCCGCCTCCGCCTTCGACGGCACCTCGTTCGCACGCGACGGCGTCGTCCTGGTCACCGTGAACTACCGACTCGGGGCGGAGGGCTTCCTCGCACTGCCCGGTGCGGTCACGAACATCGGTCTGCGCGATCAGATCGCGGCACTGCGCTGGGTTCGCGACAACATCGCCGGGTTCGGCGGGAACCCGGACAACGTCACCGTCTTCGGTGAGTCGGCCGGCGGTACCTCGGTCGCGTTCCTGCTGCACTCCCCGCTGGCCGCCGGACTGTTCCAGCGGGCGATCGTCCAGAGCGGGCACGACGAGATGGCCCGCCGGCTCGAGCTCACCGAAGCACTCACGAGGGCACTCGCCGCCCGGCTCGGAACCTCCCCGACAGCAGACGCGTTCCGCGCGTTCTCCGCCTCCGACCTGCTGCGCGCGCAGGGAGCTCTACTCAGGAACGAACCCCGCCCGGACCTGCGCGACGACAACGGTGTCGACCCGGGCCACCGTCGTGCGCTGTTCCTCCCCACCACGGGTGACGACGTCCTCCCCGACCCGGTCGGAGTCCCGAGCACGCACGCGCACGGCGTCGACCTGCTGATCGGCACGACCACCGAGGAAGCCAACCTCGGTCTGGGCGCCGAGGCGTTCGCCGCCTTCGACGCGCAGGACGCCGTGGCCGAGCTGGCCGCCACCTACCCCGATGCCGAAGCGCTCCTCGAGCGGCACGGGCTCCACGACCCGGCCGTTATCCCCGCGCTGGCCCTCACAGCCGCCTACACGGACCTGATGTTCCGGTCGCCGAGCCGCCGTACCGCGCTCCGCCACCCGGGCCCCGCCCACGTCTACGAATTTGCCTGGCCATCACCCCTGTACGGCGCCGCACACGCCCTGGACGTCCCCTTCGTCTTCGACACCACACAGGCCTGCCGCGGCCTCATCGGCGACGCCGCACCCGCCGCCCTCACCGAGGCGATGCACAGAACCTGGCTCGACTTCGCCACCCACGGAGATCCCGGCTGGCCCACCTTCGAGGACGCCGGAAAAACGATGAGGTTCGACGCCGACTCCCGTCTCTGCGAGGACACCGCACGCGACGACACCGGCGCCGAGTACCTGCCGAACGCCGAGTACCTGCCGAACACGGCCGCCACCCGGCGCGGGTCCTCCCACTAGAGCTGCCGGACGACCTTGCCTGCCAGCAGGGCGTCGATCTCGGACGGGCTCATCCCCAGCTCGGTGAGGACGCCGACGCTGTGCTCGCCGATGCCGGGCAGCATCAGTGCCGGACCGCTCCCGGCGCCCGCGGGACCGCAGCGGGGGAGCGGGCCGATCTGCTCGAAGTGGCCCCAGTTCGTGACCTGGTAGGACGCCACCCGGCCGAGCTGGCGGTTGACCGGGTCGTCGAGGATCCGGCGGCGGAAGACGTCGCGGTCCATCGGCTCGACCGGCTCGGCCAGCAGTCCGGCGGCCCGCAGCCGGCTGACCCACTCGGCGCCCGGTGCGGTCGCGAAGGCCTGCTCGAGGACGGCCTCCGCCTGCCTGGCCAGCGCGTCACGGCCGTCGGCTCCGCCCCGCAGGGGTGCGTAGGCCGCGGGCAGCTCGCCCGCCCCGGGCAGGGCGCGCAGCCGTGACCAGCCGGCTTCGTCGGGGACGACGAGAGCGAACCAGGCGCCGTCGGCGGCCTCGTAGAGGCGGTAGCCGGGGCCGTACCCGGTCTGGCGGCCGTCCAGCGCCGGTCCGCGGACCAGGGCGCCGTCGCGGAGGAACGCCCCGCTCTGCAGGAGCAGCCCCGCGCCGAGCAGGCTGGTGTCCACCCGCTGGCCCCGGCCCGTGGTCGCGCGGGCGTACAGGCCGGCCAGGATCCCGATGGCGGCGACCCAGCCGCCGGACATGTCGAGCGGGATCCAGGTCAGCGCGACCGGGTTGTTGCCCTCGCCGCCGACGGCCCGTTCCAGCCCGGTGAGGGCCTGCATCAGCGCGTCGTTGCCGGGCTGCTTCGCCCGGGGACCGGTCGGGCCGAAGGCGCTGGCGTGGCAGTGGACGACGTCCGGGTTCAGGTGCGCGACGGTCGCCGCGTCGATGCGGAGCCGCTCGGCCACGCCGACCCGGAAGTTGTGGACGACGACGTCCGCCCAGCCGAGGAGCGCCTCGACGACCGGGCGGGCCTCGGGCGCGCCGATGTCGATCGCGATGCTGCGCTTGCCGCGCTGGCAGGCCGCCACCGCGTAGGCGGCGGCGCGCATGGCCTCACCCTCCGGCGGCTCGACCTTGATCACGTCGGCGCCGAGGTCGGCGAGGACCTGGGCGGCCAGGGGCCCGGCCACGAACGCGGAGAAGTCGACCACCCGGACGCCGGCGAGCAGCCCACCCGACGGCCCGGCGACCGGCCCGCCGGCCGCCGGGCCGTCCGGCGGAGGGCTGACGCCCGCTGCCGAAGGGCTCGTGCCGGCCGGCGCCGGGAGCGGTTCGACCGCGATCGGGGCGGCGAGCAGGACGTCGCGGTGGCCGCCCTCCGTCCGGGTGAGCGCCAGGCCGGTCTCGGCCAGGTGCGGGTCGGAGAGAGCTTCGCCGGGGCTGAGTACCGGTTCGCAGGCCACGCCGGCGGCGCGGAGCCGCTGGATCCACATGTCCCGGGGCTGCAGCGCGAACGGCGCGCGCCACCGGAGGGCACGAGCGTTGAGCTGGCCGGTCATCTGGTCGTGGTAGTAGCCCTCGGTGCTCGGCTCGTCGCCGAGCACGTCGATGAGCTTCGCGTACATCCCCTTGCCGCCGAACCAGACCTGGATCAGCTGGTCGTCGGCGCAGCGGTAGAGGAAGTTCGGGAACGTCGACCCCGACTGCCAGTAGCCCTCGATCTCCGGTGCCGCGCGCTCCGACCGGCCGATCATGCAGCCGAGCGTGGCGAGCATGCCGTCGTAGAGCGAGGTCTCCGCCCAGCCGCCGGTCCCGCTGGTGGCGCGGCGGCGCAGCAGCGCGAGAACGGAGGTGGTCAGCAGGAAGGACGCGCCGCTGCCGGAGGCCCGCGCGTCGACGAAGATCGGCCCCGGCCGGTGGCCGGCGAGCTGGCTGCAGAACCCGGCACGGGCCTCCACCAGCAGGCCGAAGTCCGCCGTGTCGCCAGCCGACGTCCGGCTTGGCCGGCAGCGCGCGTACACCAGCCGGGGGTTGCGCCGGCTGAGGTCGTGGAAGCCCAGCCCCCGCTGTTCGACCAGCTCCTCCGGGCCGTAGACGAGCACCGCGTCGGCGTCGTCGAGCAGGGCGCGCACCTCGCCCGCGTCGTCGGTCGCGACGGTCCGCTTGTCCCGGTGCCAGGCGCGGCCCCAGGTCACGTCCGCGTCGATCGCGGTGGGGGACGTGCCGACCACCCGGACCACCTCGGCGCCCAGATCGGCGAAGATCATGCCGGGGACCGCGCCGGCGAGGTCGAGGCCGAGTTCGCTCGTCCCGACCACGACCTCGACGACCCGCAGCCCCGCGCAGGGACCGACACCTGAGCGGGCGCTCATGATGTCGCCACGGAGGCGCGCTCCGCCTCCCGGGCGGGTGCCGGGATGGTCAGCCGGGGCAGGACCTCCTCGGCGGCGAGCCTGACCACCTCGAGGGTGTCCTGGTGCGCCGCGGGGGAGATGACGATGTGGCGGGCCCCGGCGTCCACATAGTGCTGGATGCGGGCGGCCACCTCCGCCGGGGTGCCGGCGGGTGCTATCCGGTCGAGCATGGCGTCGGGTTTGTCACCGTAGGCGCGGCCGAGGAAGTTCCGCACGTCGGCGCGGGCGCGGTCGCCGTCGGCCCGGACGGAACAGTAGAGGTACAACATCCACTCGAAGCCGTCGAGATCCCGGCCGGCGGCGGCGGCCTCGGCCCGCACGGTCCGCAGGGAACGGGCGTACGCGTCCGGGGAGACCAGGTACGGCAGCCAGCCGTCACCGAGACGGGCGGCACGGCGCATCGCGGCCTCCTTGCGCCCGGAGACCAGCAGCGGCGGCCCGCCGGCGCGCATCCGGGACGCCCCGAGGCCCGGCTCCGCGGCGGGCAGCAGCTCCACGTCGTCGAGGGTGAAGTGGGTGCCATGGTGGGTGACCGGGCCGCCGCGCCAGAGGGCACGCAGCACCGTCATCGCCTCGTTCGTCCGGGCGCCGCGCTGGGTGACGGGCACCCCGACCGCCTCGAACTCGTGCGGGAACTCACCGCCGACCCCGACTCCGAGCGAGATCCGGCCGCCGGAGCGGGAGTCCAGGTCGGCGATCTGCTTGGCGATGATCACGGGATGGTAGAGCGGCAGCACCAGGATGGCGCTGCCCACCCGGACCCGCTCGGTCCACGCGGTCATCAGCGCCAGCCGGGTGATCGCCTCGCCCGTCGGGTGGCGGGGCAGGATGTGGCCGCCCTGCCAGACGGAGTCGATCGGGAGGCGTTCCACGGCGGCGAGCCACTCCCGATCCGGTTCCGGGAGTGCCGCCGCTCCGAAGATGACGCGATCGCCAGGCAACCGGTGGCTCCTTCGTGAACGGGTGAGGCGTACAACCCGCGGACAGCGACGTGCCGGGCCGCCGGATCCGCCGCGGCCCGGGCCAGCGCTGCGCGGCCGGCCCGGCCGGCGCGACGTCCAGTCTCTGGCCCGAAGTCATCGGACCCGAAGTCATCGGACCCGCAGTCGTCTGACCTGCTGTCTGTCTAGCGCCGACCTGATAAGTGAACGTACACTCCGTGAGTCATCCTGGCTACCGGCGTGAAGGGGACACATGGCCGCAAACGTGGGCATACCGCCTGCCGTGACCGAGGAGTCCGCGGCGTACTGGGCCGCTGCGGGCGAGGGCCGCCTGCTGGTCGAACACTGCGGAGCCTGCGGGGCCGAGTCGTTTCCCCCCTACGGGATCTGCCGCTCCTGCCGGGGCAGGGCCACCGCGCCCGTCGAGGTGACCGGCCGGGGTGTCGTCTACAGCCTCACGGTCAACCACCAGCGCTGGATGCCCGGCCTCGAGGTGCCGTACGCGCTCGTCCTCGTCGAGTTCCCGGACCATCCTGGTGTGCGGGTGTTTGGCCGGCTGCGGGGCTGCGAGCCCGAGGAGGCCGCCATCGGCATGGCGGTGGACGTCGGTTTCGAACCCGGTCCGGGGGGCTGCGCGATTCCGAGCTTCGTGGCGGTCGCCGTCAGCCCGGGCGGCGGAGCGGACCGCGAACCGGACAGTGACGCGGGCAGTGGCGCGGCCGTGCCCGGAGCGGCGTGATGGGCACCGATCTGTTCGAGCGGCGGGCGGTGATCTCCGGCGTCGGCCAGTCCGCGATCGGCCGTCAGGTCGACCGGTCCGGCTTCCAGCTGACGCTTGACGCCGTGCTCGCGGCCATCGCCGACGCCGGCCTGACCGTCGACGACATCGACGGCCTGGCGATGTTTCCCGGCGGCGGGAAGGCCAACCTTCCCGGATACGCGAACGGCAACCTGTACGAGGTCCAGGACGCGCTGCGCATCACGACCCGGTGGCGCCAGGGCGTCGTCGAGGGGATGTGCCTGCCGTTCCACGGGCCGGCCATGGCGGTGGCGACCGGCCAGGCCCGCCATGCCGTCATCTGGCGGACCGTCAAGGAGGGCAGCGCCGCCCGCAACGCCGGTGGCCGCCCGGCCTACGGGTCGACGAACCCGGTGGCGGAGGGGCCGCTCGCCTGGCTGCTGCCGGTCGGGGCACTCTCGCCGGTGTGCCAGGTCGCCCCGTACGCCGCCCGGTACATGCACGAGTACGGGGTCACCCGGGAGCAGCTCGCCTGGATCCCGGTCACCCAGCGGGCCCACGCCGCCCTGAACCCGGACGCGGTGTACCGGACCCCGCTGTCCGTCGACGACTACCTGAGCGCCCGGATGATCTCGACCCCGATCTGCCTGTACGACTGCGACGTGCCGGCCGACGGGGCCACCGCGATCGTGGTGTCGGCCGCGGAGACCGCCCCCGACCTGCGCGCGCCGGTGGCGATCGAGGCGATGGCCGGTGTGGTCGACGGCCGGCCGTCGTGGGAGCAGTGGGAGGACATGGGCCGGGTCGGCTACGCGACCGCGGCGGCGCTGTGGGAGCGCACCGACCTGCGGCCGGCGGACGTCGACGTCGCCCAGCTCTACGACGGCTTCACCATCGAATGCGTCTGGTGGCTGGAGGCGATGGGGTTCTGCAAGCCCGGCGAGGCGGGTGCGTTCGTCGAGGGCGGCAGCCGTATCGCGCTTGGCGGGGAGCTGCCTCTCAACACCTGGGGCGGTCAGCTCTCCGGCGGGCGGCTGCACGCGGCGTTCGGGCACGTGGCCGAGGCGGTCCGGCAGGTGCGCGGGGAGGCAGGGGCTCGCCAGGTGCCGGGCGCGCGGGTCGCGGCCGTCACGAACGTCGGCGGTTACGAGGCCGGCGCGGCGCTGCTGACCACCTGGCCCGGATGACGGCGCCGGCCGGCGGCCGGCGGCCGGCAGGGGCATGACCAGGTCAGGGGCCGGGGCCGGGGCCGGGATCACGAAGCGACGCCAGAGGGAGTGCCACACCATGACCGGGAGCACAGGCGACAACGGCAGCGGCAGCGGTAGCGGCGCTGGCGGTGGCGGCGGGCGGGGCGGGCGCCTCGACGGGAAGGTAGCGATCGTCACGGGCGCCGGCTCGACCCCCGGCCCGGGGGTCGGGACGGGAAAGGCCAGCGCGGCGGTGCTGGCGCGCGAGGGCGCCAGCGTGCTGCTGGTGGATCTCCACGCCGAGCGCGCCGAGGAGACCCGGAAGATGATCGAGGTCGAGGGTGGGACGGCGGAGGTGTTCGCCGCCGACTGCACGAAGGCGGCCGGGTGCGAGGCGATGGTGAAGGCCGCGGTCGACACCTTCGGAACCGTCGACGTCCTGGTCAACAACATCGGCCTGGCCTCGGTGGGCACCGTCGTCGACCTCTCCGAGGAGGCCTGGGACAGGGCGCTCGACATCAACCTGCGGACGGTCTTCCTGGCCTGCAAGTACACCGTGCCGGTGATGGCGGCCCAGGGTGCCGGCTCGATCGTCAACATCGCGTCGATCTCGGCGCTGCGCGGCGACGGCACCATCGCCTACTCGGCCGCCAAGGGCGGAATGCTCGCGATGACCGTCGAGATGGCCTACGCCCACGGCCGGCAGGGCATCCGGGTCAACGCCATCGCCCCGGGCCACATCACGACCCCGATGGTCATGTCGATTCCCGGGCAGACCACCGACTACGTCAACCGACTGCGGGAGGAGGCCGGCCTGCTGGGGACCCCGGGAACCGGCTGGGACGTCGGCGCGGCGGTCGCCTTCCTCGCCAGCGACGACGCCCGCTGGATCACCGGTGTCACCCTCCCGGTCGACTCCGGTGTCCTCTCCGTGACCCCGCTGGCGATGGCCAGGTACCTCCGCGCCATCCCGGAGTGAGGGCTACCGCGGGTGGGCCGGCGTTGACCACGGCGCCGCCTCCCGCGGTGCCGGCGGTGGTGTCAGCGGCGGCGGCGGGTCGGTTCCAGGGTGGGGAAGAAACCCTTGATGGTGCCCTCGCTGACCAGCGCGACGGCCCGGTCCCGGTTGAAAAGGTCATTGTGCTGGCTTTCGAGGGCCATGATCAGCGCTGTTCCCATGACGGCGCGGGCCGAGACGTCCGGCGACTCGAACTCGAATCCATAGCGGTCCTCGACCTCCCGCCAGGCCTCGGCGAGCCGGTCCATGGCGACCGTGAAGTGCTTTCGGTAGAACTTCCGGGCGACTTTCGGGTCGCCGAAGAGCACGAGCCCCAGCAACGGGAGAATCTCCGCCAGGGTCGAGATGAGCTGGCGGTAGAGGCCGTTCATCGTCTGCAGCTGGCGCTCGGGGGTGAGGGGCTCCTCGAGGTCGACGACCTGGGAGGCGGCGACCAGCTCGTCGATCGCCTCCCGCAGCGGCTCGAAGACGGCCTCGTAGAAGAGCTGGTCCTTGCCCTCGAAGTGGCGGTAGATCACCCCTTCGCTGATCCCGCCGCGCTCGGCAATCTGCTTGATTGTCGTGCCATTCATGTCACCGGTCTCGACAAACGCGGCGCGAGCTGCCTTGAGGATGGAGCTCTTGCGGGCTTCGGCGGTGAGGCGCCGTGGCCGCGGGGGACCGTCCGTACCCGACGATTCGGTGGTTTTCTCTGCCATCGGTCCTCCCTGCGTCTCCGAGCCCGCCCCTCGGTGAATGAACGTACGCTATCTTACGTTGCAGATCTTGAGGGTCCTCCCGCGCTGTGATGTGCGCCTTCGTACCGCCCTCGCGCCGGTCCGCCAGCGGCGTTGTCGGCGCTGGCCAGTCCGCCTGCGCGGCGGGACGCGGCCGGGCGGCGCAGAACGCGGGTGCGGCCGGGCGCCGCTCGCGGAGACCCGCGTGCTGTGCGGGCCGTGGCGCGTGACCTTGACAGGGTTCGAGCGGTCATCCTAGGATTTTCTGAAAATGAGTGCTCATTTACTGGTGTGCTTCAGCTGCCAGCCACGCTTCAGCTTCCAGCGGAGTTCCTCGTACCTGCTGGTCCTCGCGGGACCCGATCCTGGGTGAACTCGCTGCCGACGTGTGCGCCCCGTCCCGAGGACGGGCCCGCCCGGCACCGTCGGCCGGCGCCTCCGCCGAGGAGCGAGTTGCCGATCTGACGACGTCCGGGCCGTGGGCGGCCTCCCGGTCGGAGGTGCGGGTACCCCATGCATGACATCGTGATCCGCGGCGGAGAGGTCGCCGACGGGACCGGCGCACCGCCACGCCGCGCGGACGTCGCCATCGACGGCGACCGCGTCACCGCCGTCGGAGCGGTCCCGGAGCGGGGGCGCCGCGAGCTCGACGCCACCGGAAGGCTGGTCACTCCCGGCTTCGTCGACATTCACACCCACCTCGACGCCCAGCTGTTCTGGGACCCGGTGGCGAGCCCGTCCTGCTGGCACGGTGTGACGACGGTGGTGCTCGGCAACTGCGGGGTGACCTTCGCGCCCGTCCGCCCGGACGCGCACCTCTATCTCGCCGAGATGATGGAGTCGGTCGAGGACATCCCGACCGCGACCATCATGGACGGGCTGGACTGGGGCTGGGAGTCCTACGGCGACTACCTGCGCGCGCTGACCGGCCTGCGGCTCGGGGTGAACGTCGGCGGCATGATCGGGCACTGCGCGCTGCGGTACTACGTCATGGGGGAGCGCAGCCTGGACGAGGCCCCCGCGACCGACGACGACATCGCCCGGATGGCCCAGGTCGTGGGTGAGGCGATCGACGCGGGCGCGCTCGGCTTCTCCACGTCCCGCAGTCTCATGCACACCGTCCCGGACGGCCGGCCGGTGCCGGGCACGTTCGCCGGCACTCCCGAGCTCGCCGCGATCGCCGGCGCCCTCGCCGACCGTGGCCGGGGCACGATCGAGGTCGTGGCCCGGATCGGGGAGCGTGACGGTCCCACCCGGCAGAACTCGGTCGCCGAGCTCGCCTGGATGGAGGAGGTCAGCCGGGCCTCGGGCCGGCCGCTCACCTTCGCGATCATGCAGAGCGACCGCCGCCCGGACCTGTGGGCCTGGGTCATGGAGCAGGTGGCCGGGGCCCGCGCCCGCGGCGCCGATCTGCGCCCGCAGACAGCTGCCCGCGGCAGCGGCATCCTCTACGGGCTGATGGGCCGGACCCCGTACGACAGCGTGCCGTCCTGGGCCGAGCTGATGGCGAGGCCGTGGCCGGATCGCCTGGCGGCGCTCGCCGACCCGGCGCTGCGCGACCGCCTGGTGGAGGAGGCCGCCGCGCCCACCAACCTCTCCGGCCCGCTCGCGCCGAAGGACCCGGCCAAGCTGTACCTGCTGCCGCCCGGCTCGGCCGGCTACGAGGTGGGGGCGGACAACAGCCTCGCGGCCGAGGCCGCCCGCCGCGGTGTCAGCCCGGCCGCCGCCTTCCTCGACTACACGGTCGAGACCGCCGGCCAGGGGCTCCTCTACTACCCCGTGCTCAACCAGGACCTCGACGCGGTCGCCGCCATGCTGACCAACGCGGACGTGGTCGTCGGGGTCGGCGACGCCGGAGCGCACGTCGCCCTCACGATGGACGCCGGCCAGCCCACCTACCTGCTGCGGCACTGGGTCCGGGAGCGGGGCCTGCTCGACATCGGCCTGGCGGTGCGCAAGCTGACCCGGGAGGGCGCCGAGCTGTTCGGGATCGCCGACCGCGGCCTGCTCGCACCGGGCATGTTCGCCGACGTCAATGTCATCGACCTCGAGCGCCTCGACCTGGACACGCCGCGGATGCTGGCCGACTTCCCGCTGGGTGCGAACCGGTACGTCCAGCGGGCGCGCGGCTACGACTACACCCTCGTCAACGGCGCGGTGCTCATCGACCACGACCAGCTGACCGACGAGCGGGCCGGGTGTGTGGTGACCGGGTAACGCCGTGCGCGGGTGCGCGGACAACCCGGTGGCCGGATGGCGGCCGGCGGCGCTTCGGCGGCACTGGCGATCACCGGACATGCCCGTTAATATGTGAGCGTTCGCTTTATTGTGTGGGTCGGGGCGCGCGAGGCGCCGTCCGAAGCCCACGCACTGTTGGAGGTCGGTGTGTCGTTCAACTGGTTCGTGTCGGTCGACGACCATCTCATCGAGCCGGCTCGGCTGTGGTGGGAGCGGTTGCCCGCGCAGTGGCGGGACACCGGTCCGCGCATTGTCCGCGACGGGAGCTCGGAGTTCTGGGTCTACGAGGACAGGCAGATCGTCACCACCGGCCTGAACGCCGTGGCCGGCAAGACCCGCGAGGAGTTCTCCCCGGAGCCGATCACCTATGAGGAGATGCGGCTCGGTTGTTACGACCCGGCGGCCCGGGTGGCGGACATGAACCAGGGCAACGTGCTGTCCTCGATCCTGTTCCCGTCGTTCCCGCGGTACTGCGGGCAGGTCTTCCACGAGGCCCGGGACAAGGAACTGGGCCTGCTCTGCGTGCAGGCCTGGAACGACTTCATCCTGGAGGAGTTCGGCGCGGCCTACCCGGGCCGGTTCATCCCGATGATGATCATTCCGCTGTGGGACCCGGTGGCCGCGGCCGCCGAGATCGAGCGGACTGCGGGTCTCGGCGGGAAGTCGATCGCCTTCTCGGAGAACCCGACGAAGCTGGGGCTGCCCTCGATCCACAACGGCTACTGGGACCCGGTGTTCCAGGCCTGCAACGACACCGGCTACGTGATCTCGATGCACGTGGGGTCGTCGTCCAACCTCATCCGGACGTCGCCGGACATGCCGACGCTCGCGTTCATGGCGTACTCGGCCGCCGCGAACCAGGCCGGCACCCTGCTGGACTGGCTGTTCAGCGGCATCTTCCCGAAGTACCCGAACCTGAGGATCGCCCTGTCCGAGGGCTCGATCGGCTGGATCCCGTACTTCCTGGAGCGCGCCGAGCAGGTGGTCGACAAGCAGCGGTTCTGGGCGTCACGGTTTGACATCGACATGAACGCCGCCCACGATCGCGGCGAGGAGAAGGGCGCGGCGTCCTTCGACCTCGACACCGACATCCGCGCGCTGTTCCGTGACCATGTCTACGGCACCTTCATCGAGGATCAGGCCGGTGTCCGGCTCCTGGACATCATCGGTGAGGACAACGTGATGCTCGAGTGCGACTACCCGCACTCGGACTCGACCTGGCCGGACACCGTCCGGATGGCCAACAAGTGGCTGGGCCATCTGCCGGAGGACGTCCAGTACAAGATCACAGTCGGCAACGCGGCACGCGTCTACAACTTCACGCCCGCGGACCCGGCCACCATCAGCTCCTCCTGACTCAGCTCCCCCTGACCCAGCCCCCGGCCCCGGGCGCGAGGCAGCTCCGGCCGAAGCGGCTCGGACGTGTCGCGAAGACCTGCCGTCCCGTCCGCGGTGCCCCGGCGGCCGCGGGCGTGGCGACGGTGGCGAACGTGACGACGGTGAGCAGGCGACAACGGCGGGAGGAAAGCGACACATGGACCGGGAAGCGTTGGAACACAGCCTGGCGCGCCGACTGCTCGACCACATCGAGCACCGCACGACGGATCTGGCGGACGGCGTTCTCGAACTGCCGACCGACATCTACTCCGCGGCGCACCACGACGAGGAGATGCAGGCGCTCTTCTACGACCAGCCGATGGTGCTCTGTCTTTCCGGCGCCCTGCCCGAGCCGGGCACCTACCGCACCATCGAGATCTGCGGCACGCCGCTGCTGCTGACCCGGGACGACGACGGCCGGGTGCACGCGATGGTCAACGCCTGCCGGCACCGCGGTGTCCGGCTCGCGGACGGCGCCGGAGAGGCCATCCGCTTCACCTGCCCGTTCCACGCCTGGACCTACGACCTGTGCGGCGGCCTGGTGCGCTACCCGTTCCCCGCCGGCTTCGAGGGAATGGACAAGAACGACAAGGGCCTGATCCAGCTCGAGGTCACCGAGGGCTACGGGCTGGTGGTCGGCCGGCTGCGGCCGGGGCCGCCGATCGACATCGACGAGTATCTCGGCCCGGAGCTGGCCGGCGAGCTCTCCCTGCTGGACTTCGCCGGCTGGTTACCCCACGGCGAGCCGCACGTTCACCGGGTCGCCGCGAACTGGAAGGTCACGCTTGACACCTTCCGCGAGAACTACCACTTCAACTACCTGCACAAGAAGACGCTGTCCACCTACGCCGTCGGCGGGGTTCTCACCTTCGACGCCTTCGGCCGGCACCTGCGCAACGCCTCGGCCCTGCGCTCCATCGTGGAACTGAAGGACCGCCCGGAATCCGAGTGGGCTGACGTCGCGCAGCACTTCAGCTACCAGTACGCGCTGTTCCCCAACACCAGTCTCACCTTCGACACCCGGCACATCGAGCTGTGGCAGATCGTGCCGATCGACGCGGCGACCTCGGAGGTCGTGCACACGGCCTATCTGCGGCCGGGGCTGAGTGACGAGGAGCGGTCCAAAGCCGTCGACATGGCACCGTGGATCTGCGAGACGGTCGTCGACGGGGAGGACTTCTGGGTCGCCGCTCGTTCCGAGCCCGGGGTTCGGCTGGGAATGCTCGACACGGTCATGTTCGGCCGCAACGAACCGGCACCCCAGCACCTGCACCACGGTTTCACCGAGGTTCTCGAGGCCGCCCGCGCGGCCCGGGCCGGGCAGGCCCCGCAGGCCGGGCAGGCCGCTCAGGGCGCCCGGTGACCGCGGAGGCGCCGCGGCTGGTCGAGGAGATGGCCCGCCGCTTCCAGGCGGGCGACGAGGACGGGGCGCGCGCCCTGATGCACCCGGCGATCCGGGTCCAGCAGCCGGCCTCGCTGCCGCACGGCGGCTGGTACGAGGGCCATGACGGCATGGCGGCGATGGGCGTCGCCTTCGCGCGGCACTGGGACCGCACGATCACCGACCCGCGCGTCTTCGGCGACGGCGGGAACGCCGTGCAGGTGACGACCCAGACCTGGACCGCGAAGGCGACCGGCCGCTCGGCCACCGTCGACGTGGTCGAGCTGTTCGCCGTCGCCGACGGCGCGATCGTCGAGATCAGGGTGTTCCAGCAGGACACCCGGCTGCTGCTCGCGACCCTCGCGGACGCGGCGGCCGGGAGCCAGAGCACGGCAGGCCAGAGCACGGCAGGCCAGGGCACGGCAGGCGGGGACATGACAGGCGGGGGAGAGCACCGATGAAGGTCGCCGTGGCGTACGAGGCCTCCGAGCCGCTGGTCCTGGAGGATCTGCCCGTTCCGGCGGTGGGGCCGCGGGACGTCCTGGTGCGGGTCGCGGCGAGCGGGATCTGCCACTCCGACCTGAACGTCATCAACGGGCTGTCCGCGCTGACGCTGCCGATCGTGCCGGGCCATGAGGCGTGCGGCGTCGTCGAGGAGGTCGGTGCCGAGGTCCGGCGGGTGCGGGTCGGCCAGCGGGTGCTCGCGTCCGTGTCGCCGGCGTGCGGCGGCTGCTGGTGGTGCCTGAACGGGATGTCCAACCACTGCGAGCGCGGGCCCGCGGTGCAGGCGGCGGTGCGCTACCACCTCGCGGACGGCCGGACCGCGCGGGCCGTCTGCGGCTGCGGGTCGTTCGCCGAGGCCATGGTCGTGGACGAGTCCACCGTGGTGGCGGTGGAGACCGACCTGCCGGACGAGCAGCTGGCCCTGATCGGCTGCGGGGTGACCACCGGGGTCGGGGCGGCGCTGAACACGGCGGGCGTGACCCCCGGGTCCTCCGTCGTGGTGATCGGCTGCGGGGGTGTCGGCCAGGCCGCCGTCCAGGGGGCGCGGATCGCCGGTGCCGCCACGATCATCGCCATCGACCTGTCCGAGGCACGGCGCGGGTCGACGCTGAAGATCGGCGCGACGCACACCGTCGACCCGGCCGCGGGCGACCCGGTGGAACAGGTCCGGGCCCTCACCGCGGGCCGCGGCGCCGACTTCGCCTTCGAGGTCGTCGGCCAGCCCGCGCTGATGCGCCAGGCGTTCGACATGACCCGGGCGGAGGGGACGGTGACCCTGGTCGGCATGCCGGCGACCGGCGCCACCGTGACCCTGCCGGCGATCGCGGCCGTGTTCTCCGGCCGGAAGCTGGTCGGCTCGCCGGTCGGCGGCGCCCAGGTGCTGCGCGACTTCCCCCGCTTCATCCGGCTGGCCGAGACCGGTCAGCTGGACCTGAGCTCGATGGTGTCCCGGCGGATCAGCCTCGACGAGGTCAACGAGGGCATCTCGCTGCTCGGCAGCGCCGACGGCATCCGCACCGTGATCGTCTAACGCCGTCGCGGCTCTGGCGGGCTGACCGGTTCCCTCGGGGAGGAGTGCGAAGAGATGTCCCAGCGCACACTGATCAGAAACGCGCGTGTGCTCGCCTGTAACGGTGATCCCGGCGAGCGGCCCGTCGACGGCGACATCCTCGTCGACGGGAACCGGATCGCCCGGGTCAGCCGGGGGCGGCTCGACCTCGACACGTCCTCGACGCGGGTCGTCGACGTCCACGGTGCCACCGTCCTGCCGGGGCTCGGTGACGCGCACACGCACATCAGCTGGCCGCTGGACTTCGTCTTCGACCACTCCGGTGTGGCCGCCGAGGCACCCGCCAGGCACGCGCTGGACGTCGCCGCGGTCGCCCGGACCTTCGTCGAGAGCGGCTACACCCTCGTCGTCGGGGCCGGCGTCCTGCAGCCCCTCGACGACGTGCTGGCCCGCGACGCGATCGACGCCGGCCTGATCCCCGGCCCGCGGATCGTGGCCAGCGGCCTGCTGGTCACCTCACCGGGCGCGATCAGCGACGGCAGCGGGATGTCGGACGTCGCCGCCGACGCCCGCGAGTTACGCGAGATCGTCGCGCGGCAGTGCGACTCCGGGGTGCGCGCGCTGAAGCTGTTCATCTCCGGCGACGGCATCGTGCCCGAGTTCCCGTCCGACGACGTGTACATGAACGACGAGATGCTCACCGCCGCCGTCGACGAGGCGGACCGCCACGGCGCCTTCATCACGGTGCACGCCCGCGGGTCGGCGGCTGTGGCGATGGCGGCCCGCACCGGCGTCCGGCTCATCCACCACGCCTGCTTCCTCGACGAGGAGGCGGTCCGCGCGCTGGAGGCACGCCGCGACGACGTGTGGGTGTGCCCGGGCCTGCACTACCTGTACGCGATGGTCAGCGGCCACGCCGAGCCGTGGGGCGTGACCCCCGAGAAGATCGACGCCTCCGGGTACCGGCAGGAGTTCGCCTCGCAGGTCGAGGGCCTGCGGCGGCTCCGCGAGGCCGGGATCCGCATCGTTGCCGGCGGCGACTTCGGCCACCAGTGGACCCGTCACGGCACCTACGCCGCCGAGCTCGCGCGCTACGTCGAGCTGGTGGGCATGACGCCGACCGAGGCGATCCTCGCCGCGAGCCGGTCGATGGGCCCGCTCGTCGGCCTGGATGTCGGCCAGATCCAGGCGGGCTACCTCGCCGACCTGCTGGTCGTCGACGGCGACCCGACCGAGGACATCACGGTGCTCCAGGATCCGGCCCGCCGCCGCGCGGTCCTCAAGGACGGGGCGTTCGCCTACGTCAACGCCGAGGTGTATCCGTGAGCGCGGGTGTACCCGCAGGCGCGGAGCTGATCGCGCCGGCGGAACAACGACCCGCCGGTGACGGCAGCGGTGAGGGCAGTGGCGAGGGAAGGGGGGCGTCGGCCGGAAGCCTGCTGTCCGGGGTCGAGGCGCTGGCCCGCCTGCTCGTCGTACGGGCACAGCTCGACGCCCGGGAGGGCCTGACCACGGCGACCATGGTCTCCGGCTACCCGGGCTCGCCCCTGGGCACCTTCGACCTGACCCTGGAGCGGTTCACCGACCTGCTCACCAGCCACCGGGTCCTGCACCGCCCCGGCCTCAACGAGGAGCTCGCCGCCGCCACCGTCTGGGGCAGCCAGATGGGCTCCGCCGAGAGCCTCGCCGAGGTCGACGGCGTCGTCGGCGCCTGGTACGGCAAGACGCCGGGCCTGGACCGCTGCGGCGACGTCCTGCGGCACGCGAACGCGATGGGCACCGGCCCGCACGGCGGGGCCGTCCTGTTCTGCGGGGACGACCCGTCCGCCAAGTCGTCGACGCTCGCCTGCGACAGCCAGTACACGTTCGAGGACGCCTGTGTGCCCGTGCTCTACCCCGGCGACCAGCAGGACATTCTCGACCTGGGGGTACACGCCTTCCGGATGTCGCGGTACAGCGGCTCCTGGGTCGGGCTGAAGATCGTCACCGCTGTCGCCGACGGTATCGGCACCGTCGACGCGGACGTCGACCGGCATACCCCGAGCGACCCCGCCGCCGCCGACGCGGTCGTCGCCGGAGCGCCCTGGCGGCACGTGCCGCTCGCCCGGGTCGGTGCGCATGCCGTCCCCGGCCAGGAGGAACTCGTCGCCGACCACCGCCTGCTCGCCGCGCAGGCCTACGCCCGCCACAACGGGCTCGACCGCGTCGTCGGCGCCGGCCCCGGCGCGCGCCTCGGCGTCGTGTGCGCCGGCAGGACGTACTTCGACGTCGTCCAGGCCTTCGCCGACCTCGGCCTCACGGTGGACGGGCTCGCCCGCGCCGGTGTGCGGGTGCTCCGGCTCGGGATGACCTACCCGCTGGTGGCCGAGACGGCCCTCGAGTTCGCCCGGTCCGTCGACACGATCGTGGTGGTCGAGGAGAAGCGGCCGTTCGTCGAGACGCAGCTGCGCGCCATCCTGCACGAGGCAGGGGTGGACGTCCGCGTCGCCGGCAAGCGGGACCGGGACGGGCGCAGGCTGTCGTCCTCCTCCGGCGAGCTGGACGCGGCCGCCGTCGCCACGATCCTCACCCGGGTCCTGCCCGACCTCGCCGACCGGGCGGGGCCGGTCGGCGGCCCGGTGGCACCGCGGCCGGCACCGCGGCCGGCGCTGCGGCTCCTGCCGCTGCTGGACATCCCGGCCCGGCCGCCGGGCTTCTGCAGCGGCTGCCCGCACAACCGCTCCACCGTCGCCCCGGACGGCGCACTGGTCGGCGGCGGCGTCGGCTGCCACGGGATCATGTACTTCGAGGCCCGCCACGCGGACCTGAAGACCATGCCCCCGACCCCGATGGGCGCCGAGGGCGTGCCGTGGATCGGGCTGTCACCGTTCGTCGACGAGCCGCACCTCATCCAGAACCTGGGTGACGGGACCCTGAGCCACTCGGGCATCCTCGCGATCCGGGCCAGCGTCGCCGCCGGTGTCAACGTCACCTTCAAGATCCTCTACAACGCCGCGGTCGCCATGACGGGCGGCCAGGACGTCGTCGGCCTGATGGACGTCCCGGCGATGACCAGGGCGCTGGAGGCCGAGGGCGTCCGACGGGTCGTGGTCTGTGCCGAGGACCCGAAGCACTACGGCCGCCGGGCGCGCTGGGCGCCGGGCACCCGGGTCCTCGGGCGCGACGAGCTGCCGCGAGTGCAGGAGGAACTGCGGGCGGTGCCCGGCGTGACCGTGGTCATCTACGACCAGCGGTGTGCCGCCGAGGCACGCCGCCTGCGGCGGAAGGGCCTGCTCCCGGAACCGCCGCGGCGGGTGGTCATCAACGAGGCGGTCTGCGAGGGGTGCGGCGACTGCGGCACCAGGAGCAACTGCCTGTCCGTGCTGCCGCGGCAGACCGAGTTCGGCGAGAAGCGCCAGATCGACGACCTCTCCTGCAACCGGGACTACACCTGCCTGGAGGGCGACTGCCCGTCGTTCGTGACCGTCACGCCGCGCACGCCGAGCCGCCGGGCGCGGCGACGCGCCGCGGCACGGGCGAAGGACGGCGCACGGGCGAAGGGCGGGGGAGCCACTGCGGGCCGGCCGGTCATCCCGGCGGGCACCCTGCCCGCGCCGCCCGCGGTGACGGTCGAGGGCCGGTTCGGCATCTACTTCACCGGCGTCGGCGGCACCGGTGTGATCACGGCGAACCGGATCATCGCCGCCGCGGCCGAGTCGGCCGGCTTCGTCGTCAGTGGGGTGGACCAGACCGGCCTCTCCCAGAAGGCGGGCGCGGTCGTCTCCCACCTCCAGCTCGCGGCGGACCGTACCGCGCTGGGCTCGTCGACGGTCGGCTCCGGCGGCGCCGACCTGTACCTCTCCGGTGACATCCTGCAGGCCGCGGCACCCAGACATCTCGACCGGACGAGCCCCGGGCGCACCCTCGCCGTCGTGGACGTCGACGTCACTCCGACCGCGGCGATGCTGCAGAGCGACCTCACCGCACCCGACCCGGCGCTGCTGCGGCAGGTGATCGCCGAGCGGGTCGGCGAGGACCGGGCCGCCTTCCTCGACACGAAGCGGATCGCCGAGGTCGTCTTCGCCAACCACCTGCTCGCCAACATCGTCCTGCTCGGCGCGGCCTTCCAGCTGGGCGGGCTGCCGGTCTCCCTCACCGATGTCGAGGTGGCCATGCGCCGCCAGGGCCGGGCCGCCGCCGACAACCGGGCGGCGTTCGACTGGGGCCGCTGGGCCGCCCACGACCCGGCCGCGGTCGAGGCCGCGCTGGCCCCCGCTGACCAGCCCAGCACGACCGGCGAGACGGGCGGGACCGGTTCGGCTGGCTCTGCCGGTGCGGCCGGCAGCGCGGCCGGCACGTCGACCGGCCTCACAGACCCGTCGCCGGCGGCGCTCACCCTGGCCAGCAGTCTCGTCGCCGCCCGCACCCTGCCCAGCGAACTGCCGGACGAGCTCCGCGCCCTGATCGTGCGCCGCGCCGCCCAGGCGGTCGACTACCAGAACGCCGCGCGCGCCGAGCGCTACCTGGGCCTGGTGGCGACGGCCGCCGGTCACGACGCGGCGGCGGGTCACGACGCGGCGGCTCGCGGGTGGGCCTTCACCCGGGCGGTCGCCGAGTCCTGGTTCCGGCTCCTCACCTACAAGGACGAGTACGAGGTCGCCCGGCTGCACCTGCTGGCCGACAACGACCAGATCGCGCGCGGCCTGGGCATCGACGGGCCGTACACCCTGACCTACCACCTGCACCCGCCCGCCCTGCGGCGTCTCGGCCTGTCGAAGAAGCTGCCGATGGGCCGTCCGTACGCCGCGGCGTTCCACGTGCTGCGGGCGATGCGGGGCCTGCGGGGAACCCCGTTCGACCTGTTCGGCTGGGACCCGGACCGGCGCACCGAACGTGCCGTCATCACGGAGTACGAACACCTGGTCACCGGGGCTGTCGGCCGCGGCGACGGTGGCGCCGACGGCTGGGACGGCCGGCCGTATGAGGACCTGGTGCGCCTCGCGGCGTCGGCGACGTCCATCAAGGGCTACGGGCCGATCAAGGAGGCCGCCGTGGCCCGCTGGCGGGAGCAGGTCACAGACCTCACCCGGCCCGCGTCGCCCGAGGCGGCGGCGGGGGACCGGCGGCGGTGATCAAGAGGATCCGGTTCGCCACCCGCCGCGAGGGCGTCGCGCCCGCCGAAGCGGTGGCGAGCGCCTGGCGGCAGGCCGCTGCCGCTGTCACTCGGGCGCCGGCCGCGGCGCGCCCGCTGCGGGCCGTGGTGTGCACCGCGCTGGACGATCCCCGGTTCGGCTCCCCGCGGCACGACCTCGTCGGCATCGAGTGGTTCGCGGACGCCGCCAGGTTCGCGGCCCATCAGGCCTGGCTGGACAGCCCCGCGGGCCTGGCGGCGAGGTCCCTGGTCGACGAGGTGACCGCCCCCGGGGCAACCCTGACCCTGGTCGCCCGCGAGCGGGTCCCGCGCGGCGCGGACTGGCTCGCCGCGCGCTGGCGCGGCGGCGGCACCAGGTTCAAGCACCTGGCGCTCGCCCGGCGGGCCGCGGGGCTCACTCCCGCCGCGTTCTCCCACCTGTGGGCGGCGCATGCCGGCCAGGTGCCCGTCGCCGCGGCGACGGCGCCGGTCGTCATCCCGGAGCGGGTGCGTGGCAGCGCCTATGTGCAGAACCACCCGTTCCCGCGCCCGGCGGGCGAGGAGTGGCCGTACGACGCCGTCAACGAGGTCTACTTCACCGACCAGGACGGCCTCGCCGAGCGGGTCGCCTGGTTCCGGGAGAACCCGCCGGACGCTGGCGGGGATCTGTTCGGCCCGTCGGAGTTCCTCGCCGTCCGGGAGGAGCTCCTGCTCGCCGCACCGCCCGGGTAGCCGCCACGCGCGGCGCCGGTGAACCGGTGGTCCCGCACCGCAAGAAAGTGTACGTTTACTTTGTATGGATGCGGCCGGATGCTCTGTCCCCCACAGCGCGTGATGACCACCAGCGCGTGATGACCACACTGCGTGGTGACGTGACGGCGGCCAGGGCGTGCCGCCGCCGCGAAGGAGCGAGGCCCGTAGCGGCGGAGGAGTACCTGGCATGCGTGATGCAGTGATCGTGGAGGCCGTCCGGACACCGGTCGGCAAGCGTAACGGCGGCCTGTCGGGAGTGCATCCGACCGACCTGTCGGCCCATGTGCTGAGCACCGTCGTCCAGCGCGCCGGGGTTGATCCGGCCCTGGTCGACGACGTGGTGTGGGGGTGCGTCGGGCAGGTCGGTGAGCAGACGTTCGACATCGCGCGCAACGCCGCGCTCGGCGCCGGCTTCCCGGAGACCGTCGCCGGCGTGACCGTCGACCGGCAGTGCGGGTCCTCCCAGCAGGCGGTGCACTTCGCCGCCGCCGGGCTGATCGCCGGGCACTACGACGTCGTGATCGCCGGTGGCGTCGAGTCGATGTCCCGGGTGCCGATGGGCTCCTCCCTGCTGGACAAGGTCCCGTTCGGGGAGCGTTACCTCGCCCGCTACAACGGCGTGTTCCCAAACCAGGGCGTCGGCGCGGAGATGATTGCGCAGCGGTGGGGCCTGTCCCGCGCGCAGCTCGACGAGTTCGCGCTGACCTCGCACGAGAAGGCCGCGATCGCGCAGGACGAGGGCCGCTTCGACGCGCAGATCGAGCCGGTCACCCTGCCCGACGGCACGGCGGTCACCCGGGACGAGGGCGTGCGCCGCGGCGGCACCGTGGAGGGTCTCGGCGGGCTCAGGACGGTGTTCAAGCCGGTCGACGAGGGCGGCGTGATCACCGCGGCGAACTCCTCGCAGATCTCCGACGGCTCCGCCGCGCTGCTGATGACAACCAGCGAGAAGGCCGCCGAGCTGGGCCTCACCCCGATCGCGCGGGTACACACCGCGGTGCTCGCCGGCACCGACCCGGTGATCATGCTGACCGCGCCGATCCCGGCCACGCAGAAGGCGCTGGCGAAGGCCGGCCTGCGGATCGACGACATCGGTGTGTTCGAGGTCAACGAGGCGTTCGCCTCGGTACCGCTGGCCTGGCTCGCCGACATCGGCGCGGACCCGAAGGCGATGAACCCGAACGGCGGCGCGATCGCGCTCGGCCACCCGCTCGGCGGCTCCGGCGCCCGGCTGATGACCACCCTGGTGCACCACATGCGTGACAACGGGATCCGGTACGGCCTGCAGACCATGTGCGAGGGTGGCGGCCAGGCCAACGCGACCATCATCGAGCTGCTCTGAGCTGCTCTGAGCCGCTCTGGCATCGCCGCGGCGCGTGATGACCCAGGACGTCGCCGGCCCGCACGGCGCGGGCCGGCCGGCGGACCTCCGCCGGCCATCCGCGAACGGCCGGTGACGTGCCCGCGGACCGGGCAGTCCGCCAGTGCCCTGGTGCACCTTCAGGTCCATCGAGTGACTGACGATCCTGTCAGATTGCGGGTCCCTGCTGCGCGTCGGTGGGCGGGTGACCGGCACGACCGTCGGCCCGGGAACGCCCTCGGTCCGGGCGGACCATCCGCCGGACGCCGGCCGGGGTGGTGGTTCGCCACGCGAGGGCTCACCGTCGCACACCCAGGTCTCAGGACGTCGAAAGCTCGCTGACCAGCGATTTCCTCGAATCCGCCTGAGGCGGTGAGTGTCGACTGCGACGACTAAAGAGCTTCTTGTGTCTCCTGTCGAAGACGGCTTGCGAAGCACCGTTCACGGCTACGGCAAGAGGTTTCCGGAGGGGGACACAAGAAGCCCTTTAGTCGCGCGAACGCGACACCTGGGTCCGCGCCGAAAGGCAGCCAGCAGTGTCAGATCGCCCGACGCCCGACGCCCGACGCCCGACGCCCGCGCACCGCCTTCGCAGGCGGTGCGCGGAGCGGAAAGGTCAGCCGTTGGTGGGGAAACCGAGGTTGATGGCGCTCGGCGTCGCATCGGGCCAGCGGGTCGTGACGACCTGCGGCCGGGTGTAGAAGCGGATCCCCTCCGGGCCGTAGATCGGCGCATCCCCGAACAGCGAGGCCTTCCAGCCGCCGAAGGAATGCCAGGCGACCGGCACCGGGATCGGCACGTTGATGCCGACCATGCCGACCTCGACGTCGCCGCCGAACCGCCGGGCGGCGCCACCGTCCCGGGTGAACAGGGCGACTCCGTTGCCGTACGGATTGGCGTTGATCAACGCGACCGCCTCGGCGTAGGTGTCGACCCGCACCACCGACAGTACCGGCCCGAAGATCTCGTCGTCGTAGACTGCCATGCCCGGCCGGACGCCGTCGACCAGCGAACAGCCGAGGAAGAACCCGGCCGGGTCCACGCCGGCGGGTGCGGCGGAGCCGTCGACGACGACCCGGGCCCCGTCCTCGGTGGCCCGCTCGACATAGGAACGGACCCGGTCGCGGTGCGCGCCGCTGATCAGCGGTCCCATCATCGAGGACGCCTCGGCGGCGGGGCCGACGACGATGCCCGGGATGCGGGCGGCGATGGCGTCGACCAGCGGATCCGCGACGGGGCCGACGGCCACCACGACCGAGATCGCCATGCAGCGCTCGCCGGCCGACCCGTACCCGGCCGAGATCGCGGCGTCGGCAGCCGCCTCGACGTCGGCGTCGGGGAGGACGACCATGTGGTTCTTCGCGCCGCCGAGCGCCTGGACCCGCTTGCCCGCGGCGGTACCGGTCTCGTACACGTGCCGGGCCACCGGAGTGCTGCCGACGAAGGAGACGGCGGAGATGTCCGGGTGCGTCAGCAGCGTGTTGACCGCCTCGGCATCGCCCTGGACCACGTTGACCACGCCGTCGGGGAAGCCGGCCCGGTGCACCAGCTCGGCCAGCAGCAGCGAGGCGGACGGGTCCTTCTCCGACGGCTTGAGCACGAACGTGTTGCCGCAGGCGATGGCGTTCGCCATCATCCACAGCGGCACCATCACCGGGAAGTTGAACGGGGTGATGCCGGCGACGACCCCCACCGGGCGCAGCACGGTGTGGACATCCACCCCCCGGGAGACCTCGGCGCTGTGCGACCCCTTCAGCAGCTGTGGGATGCCGCAGGCGAACTCGACGCACTCCAGGCCCCGCGCGACCTCGCCGAGGGCGTCCTCGTGGACCTTGCCGTGCTCACGGCTGACGGCGGCGGCGAGGTCGTCGCGATGGGTGTGCAGCAGCTCGCGCAGGCCGAACAGCAGCGTGGCGCGCCGGCTCAGCGATGACTGCGACCAGGTGCCGGCCGCCGTCACCGCGGCCTTGACCGCGCTGTCGACCACGGCCGCGGAGGCGAGCGAGACCTGTGCTGTCTGCTCGCCGCGTGCCGGGTCGTGGACGGGCCCCGTGCGGCCGGGCTCGTTGACGGCCCTGCCGTCGATCCAGTGTCCGATCGTCCTCACGCCGTCGTGCTCCCGCCTGGAGGTCTTCGGTCCGAACTGAACACCAGTATATAAGTGAGCACATACTTTGTGTCCAGACGTGCGGCAGCTCTGGCCCAGGGTGGCGCCGGGCAGCCCGAGCTGCGGAGTTCCGCACCTCATCCTTCGCCCACGCCTTTGTCGGTGGTTTCCGGAAAGCGGAGACAGTGCATTCTATGCGACTCGGACCGGGGTGTGACGCTTCGCTTCAGCGGAGATCTTCGGATCTTTTCTGGTAAAGGAAAGAACATCCACCGGCGTTTCCCTGGCCATTCTACGGCGCCGGATCCGGGAACTCGGCGAATCCGACTGAGCCGGTTGATCCCCTGCTGGCCCGTCGGTCGGGGTGCCAGCGGACCGGTCGAACGGCCTGGAGCGGACGGATTTGCGGGCCGCTCCCGCGGTGTCGGTGCGTGGTGGTCAGTCGTTCTTTGGCGAGGATTTTGATGCTAGCGTGCGATGTATGGCGACTGCAACGGTGAACGGGCTGTCGATCTCCTATGAGGTCATTGGCGCGCGGGGCCGGCCCTGGGTGATCACACCAGGTGGCAGGTACAGCAAGGACGCGGCCGGCATACGTGAACTCGCGCTGGCGCTGGCGGAGGAGGGTGAGCAGGTACTCATCTGGGACCGACCGAACACCGGCGCGTCGGATGTGTCCTTCGACGGCGAGTCGGAGTCGGAGCTGCAGGCCGACGCCCTCGCCGGCCTGCTCGAACACCTGGGCATGGCCCCCGCGGTCATCGCCGGCGGGTCGGGCGGCTCCCGGGTCTCGCTGCTCACCGCCGCCCGGCACCCGCAGGTCGCGGCCGGCCTGGCCGTCTGGTGGGTCAGCGGCGGGGTCTACGGGATGATGAGCATCGGCGTCCACTACGCCAGCGGGTCGTTCCAGGCGGCCTGGAAGCACGGCATGGCCGCGGTGGCGGAGCTGCCCGAGTGGCGGGAGCCGATCGAACGCAACCCGGCCAACCGCGAGCGCATCCTCGCGCAGGACCGGGACGAGTTCCTGGCCACCATGGAGCGCTGGATGGCCGTGTACTGCCCGCGGGAGGGCGAGCTCGTCCCAGGGCTGCCGGATGCCGTGGCACGTGGGCTGACCGTGCCCGCGCTGGTGCTGCGCAGCGGGGTGAGCGACATCCACCACCGGCGCGAGACGTCCGAGACGCTCGCCGCGCTGCTGCCGAACGCGGTGCTGCGCGAGCCGCCGTGGCCGGACACGGAATGGGCGGACCGGCACACCCCCGAGGCGGCGAAGGAGGGCCTGTTCGCGCGGTGGCCGCTGCTCGCGCCCGGGCTCCTGGCGTGGGCTCGGGAGGCGCTGCCTGACGGCGTCAGCCGATCCGCTTCCACTTCATCTGGGTGACGGACACGTAGGCGCGGGTGTAGGGGTAGCCCGCGTCGGCTCCCAGGCACCGGCCGGTCGGCTGGTTCACGAAGCTGAACAGGCCACCGCCGAGATCGACGAGGCGCCAGTTCTGGTAGGCCCGGCTGCTCGAACAGGGCATGACGTACACATGGCCGGCGTTGTTGCTGTCCAGGCACATCCCGGTGGCCCTGTTGATCACCCAGGTGGTGGTGCCCAGGTACAGGGTCCACTGCTGGTCGGGGCCGTTGCTGCAGCTGTGCGAGAACGCGTTGTACTGCGCGTCGCTGCCCAGGCACCGGCCGTCGGACTGGTTGACGAAGGTGAAGCGGCTCGGCGCGGGCGCGGCTGCCGGGGCCCGTGTCTGCGCGGGGGCCGGTGTGGGGGCGGGAGCCGGCGCGGCCCGGGGCGCGGAAACCGTGGCCGGTGCCGGCGCGGGTGTGTTCGCGGCGCGCGGCGCGGCGCTGGCCGGCCGTGCCCCGCCGCCAGCCGGAGCACCGGTGGTGCCTCGGGGCAGGGCGCCCGACCCGCCGGACCCCGAGGATCCGCCGGGTGCGCCGGGTATCACGGGCGCTGCGGCGGTGTCTGTCCGCTCGGTCGACTCATTGCCGAAGGCGCCGCCGGCGATCGAGTCGCCCGGGGCTGGCGGGAGCTGTCCCTCGGCCGCGGAGCCGGCGGGTCCCGGAGTCAGCGGCGCGATGACGATGCCGTCCGGCCAGGAGTCCGGCGGTGTCGAGCCGCGCCCGGGCCCGTTCGGCGAGGTCTGTGAGGTCTGGGAGACAAGCCGCGGCGGGCCGTCCCAGGAGTAGTAGGACTGTGCGCTGTGGGCCGCGATCGTGCCGACCAGAACCGACGCGCCGACGAGCGTGCACGCGAACAGCGCCGCCAGCTGCCAGCGCCGAAGACCGCGCCCCTGAAGGCCTTGCCCCTGAAGGCCTCGGCGTCGAAGACCTCTGCCGTGTCCCAGGGCGGGCATCACGCGTCTCCTTGTCCGTCGCCAGTCGGTCCCGAAAATCTTATATTGTTCCGATTGACACGGTCTGATGCTATTCGGCGGCTCTTTGGAGACGGGTTAACGTGTGGCAAACAGAGTGCAAAGACGGGTGCGTTCTCGTGCGGTTTCCGGATGAAAACGCAACGAGGTCCGCGTGTTCTCACACCAGACACGTCCCGTCCTCGCCGGGTCGCCGGCCGGGTGTCGCATTGACGGCGAGCCAACCGTGACCAGGCCCACAGCCGCGGCGCAGCCCGACATCACGGCGGTCCCGGCCGGCTGGTGGATGAGGCCGGCGGGAAGCGGTCCCGCTGACCCGGCGGACCCCGCCTTCGCCGCGCTGCCCGACCCGGACGGCGCGGTGACGGTGATCGCCGGAGCGTCCGGCGGCCCGCTGCCGTCCGCCTCCGCCGTCGCCGCGCTGCTGCTCGCGCTGCCCGTCGCCCACCAGGACGACGTGGTCGTCGCGCTCTACGGCTGTGAGCCGACGGACGCGCCGGCCGGCACGGCGGGCCTGCCCGGCCAGGTCGCGGACCTGATCGGCCGGCCGGTGCTCGCCCAGCACGGGCTGCTGCTGCCCGGTCCGGGTGCCGCTCACGTGGTCGCGTTCGACGGGACGGCCGAGTCGACGTGGCGCCCGCTCGTCCGGCACTGCCTGCATGTGCCGGGTACCGGCCCCACCGTGACCCGGTGGTCCGAGCCTGCGCCGGGTTTCGCCGCGCTCGGTGCCGGCGACTACCGGGTGGCGGACGGCTGGTTCGTCCACCTGGTGCCCGCCGGGTTCGTGCTCCGCCGCGAAGGGGAGCCGCCGGACACCGGGCTGGACGCCGCGCCCTTCCATCCCGCCCGTCTCGATCTCGCCGTCGATCACGCGCCCGGCGGGTTGCCGGACGGGGTGCTCGCCGCCCTCGGCCGTCTTGCCGACGCGCTCCCCGGCCCGGCCCGCCGCCGGCTGCGGGTGGTCCTGCCGCCGGGCACCGGGTCGGCCGAGGCGCAGCGCGTCCGGTGGGCGGTGCCGGCACCTCAGCACATCCGTCTCCCGGTGCTGGACGTCCCCCGCGGTGCGGACGACGCCGCGAACGATGCCGCGAACGGCGATGCGGCGGCTACGGCCGCCGCGGCCGGTCCTCCCGCCGCGCCGGGTACGGCGCTCGCGGTGACGGCCGCCGGCCGGATGCGTCTCGTCGGCCCGGCCCCCCACGGTCCGTGCGGGTAGCTGTCGCGGAGGACGCCGCCCTCTTCCGCGAGGGCCTCGTGCTGCTGCTGACCACCGCTGGCCACGAGGTGGTCGGCTGCGCCGTGGACGGTGACGGCCTGCTGGCGCTGCTCGCGGTGGAGCCGGTCGACGTGGCGATCCTCGACATCCGGATGCCGCCGGGAAGCGAGGGCGGGCTGACCACCGCCCGCCGGATCAGGCAGTCGTACCCCGAGGTCGGGCTGCTCCTGCTTTCCCACTACGCCGAGAGCCACTATTTGACCCGCCTGCTGACGGTGGGCACCGAGCGCGTCGGGTACCGGCTGAAGGACCGCATCGCCGGCGTGCAGGTGCTGACCGACACGATCACCAGGATCGCCGCCGGTGAGCTGGTGCTTGAGCCCGTCCTGGCCCGGCAGCTGGTTGACCGGCAGACCCCGCGCGCCCGCCCGCTCGCCGCCCTGACCGAACGGGAACTGGACGTTCTGCGCCTCATGGCAGAAGGCCGTTCCAACACCGGAATCGCTGCCGCGCTCGTTCTGTCCGGTAAAGCAGTGGAAAAGCACATCGCGAACATCTTCCTGAAACTGGGCCTGCCGCAGGATTCCACCGCGCATCATCGACGCGTCCTCGCCGTACTGACCTATCTCGGTGTCGGCACACCATGACTGTTGACGAGACGGGCGGCGCCCCGTGACCGGGCAGCGCCCCGGCGTGCGGCGCACCCGAGAACCGTGGCGCGTGCTCGCCGAGGAGGTCTCGCCGCTGCCGCCCGGCACCCCACCGGCCCGGAGACTGCGGCCCCTGCTCGCGAACCTGGGCTGTGCGGCGGGCACCGGCGAGCTGGCGCTGTGGGTGCCGCGCCGCTCGCCGTTCGCCGCCTGCTCGCCGCCTGCCGCCACACAGGCCGGAGGCGATGGAGGTGATGGAGGTGATGGAGTCGACGGCGGCGGCTGGTTCTGCCTCCTGCACTGCCAGGGCGGGCCGACCGGGTGGAACGTCACCGGCCCGCGGGAGGGGACGGTGGCGCCCGACCCTGCCGCGGTGCCGGGCAGCCGGCTGCTCCTCCAGCTCGCCGACGGTACCGAGACGCTCGCGGCCGTCACTCTGCATGGCGGCGACCCCCGCAGCGGCGGCGACCCTGCCGCCGTCGGCCACGCGCTGCTGTCCGCCACCGGGGACTGCCTCGTCCTGGTGCTGCGCGAGCTGAGGCTGGAACAGGCGGTGCGGTCCGAGGTCGCCAGGGCCGAGCGGCTCGAGGCCAGGCTCGCGTTCCTGGGCGGTGAGCTCGCCCGGGTGGTGGATGCGGAGCGCCGCCGGCTCGCGGCGGCGATCCTCGCCGGGCCGGCCGACGAGCTCACCGAGGTACGGCTGCGCTGGCAGGAGCTCGTGGCGGCCACCCACGGCGGCGACCTCGTCCCGGTACCGCCGCAGGACGTCTCGGCCGGCCCATCGCCCGCGGGCCCATCGCCCGCTGGCGCGCTCACGGCGTTGCGCCGGATGAGATCCGCGCTCGACCAGCTCGTCGACGACTTCCGGCTGGTCGTGCGGGCGGTGGCGCCGCGGACCCTGCGCGCCCAGGGGCCGGTGGCGGCGCTGGCCGACCTCGCCGGCCAGCTGCCGAGGCGGGTGCGGATCGTCGGTGACCTCGGCCGCCGCGTCGGATGGGAGGTCGAGGCCGGGATCTACCATGCGGCCGCGGCGGCGCTCACCGTGGTGGCAGCACCCGACAGCACGTCGGGCCGGCCAGATGATCTCGTGCTGTCGTTCGCGCGCGCCGAGGGCCGGCTCGTCGTCCGGCTGAGTGATCCCACCCCGGGCCCGCCGGACCGGGTGTGGGCGGGGCTGGCCGAGGACGCGCGACGGCTGGTGGCGCTGGGCGGCGGGCTGCGCCACGAGACCAGTGCCGAGGGGGCCGGCATCGTCGAGATCTGGCTGCCGGAGAAGCTCGTCCCCGCATCGGACGCCCCGGCGGTGGCCGGGCATCAGATCGGCACCGTGCCGGTGACGGCGGTGCCGCGGCCGGGTTGGGACCGCACCACCAGCGTCCCCCCGACAGAGGCCAGCCGGGAGCGCAGGGACCGCAGGGAGCCGAGCGTGGCGCCGGCGGATCCGCCCAGGCCGGGGCCCTCGTCCGCCACGGTGAACGACAGCCCGTGGTAGGTGTCCCGCACCTCGACCCGGACCGGTGTCCCCGGCGCGTGCTTCTGCGCGTTGCTCACCGCCTCCATGCAGGCGAGGTAGAGGGCGTTCTCGACCTCGTGCGGGTAGCGGCGGGCCCGCACGCCGGCGGCGACGTCCAGGGTGACGTCCCGGGTCCCGCGCAGCCCGGCGGCCAGGGCCCCGGCGAGGCCGGCCGTGCGCAGTGGCGCGGGCGCGACGCCGGCCGCCGTCTCGGCGAGAAGCCGCCGGGTGTGCCGCAGCCGGGTGCCGAGGTCGGCGACGGCCTCGGCCCGGGACCGTGGGTCGGCCGGGGCGGTCGCCAGCTGGTGGTCGAGCACGGCGCAGGCCATCTGCAGCGAGACCAGGTGCAGCTGCGCGCCGTCGTGCAGGTCGCGTTCGAGGTCCTGGCGCTGCTGCTCCAGCTGGGACGCCGCCCGGTGCCGCTCGTCCGCGATCCGCTCGGACGCCGCGCGGCTCCGGGCCCGGGCGGCTCTCAGCTCGTTGGTCAGGGCATCCGCCGCGAGCACGCCGCCGAGCACGGCCGCCACCGCCTCGACGGCCGCCGCCGCGGACGCCCGCTGTTCCGGCGTGCCGGCAGCCGGGAGCTCGACCGACAGCTCGGCCACCTGCGCACCGCGGTGGCGGACGACCCGGCTCACGCGCACCGCGGACGCCTGTCCGGTCGCAGGTGGGTTCGCGGGCCAGACGCACTCCGCCGGGCCCACCGCCGGGCCCGTCGCGTCGATCCGACGGATGATCACCTGGCGGGCCTGCGACGCCTGCCCGACCAGAGCCGCGATCCGGCTCAGAGCGCCGCCTCCGGATCTGGTGCCCGGCGGCGGCGTCGCCGCCAGCGCCAGCACCTGGGCCGGCGGGTCCGCGACGGAAGGGTCCACGGAGGAAGGATCCGCGGCTGAAGGGGCGGTGGCCGGCGGAGGACTGACTGGCTCCGGCACGCACCCTCCCCTCCGACGGGCGGGACGGCCCCGGGTCGCCGGCGCCGCCGACTCTAGCGCCGCGTGTCGTGACCCGCGGACGTCCCTCACCGGCCCTGTCCTTCCTGAGGCGCCAGGGTGGACAGGTCACGCAGGTCGCGCAGGATCTCCGAAACGACGACCGGGTCGAGCGCACCGAACCGGATCTTGGCGTTGGTGGGCCAGCCGCCGGTCGGCGCGTTGCTCAGCCGGAGCTCCTCCACCTGCTGGAGGGGAAACTCCTGCGGGTTGTCGACGACGATTCCCGGGTCGAGGTAGAGGAGGGCGGAGCGGCCCCCGGGCAGATCGCGTTCCAGCCAGCCCTGGACGCCGCCCTCGATCGGCACGCCCCGCCGCCAGCCGCGGTGCTCCAGCCGTAGCAGGTCCAGCGTCGGGACGGGCAGCCCGTCGAGCCGCAGCAGCGCGGTCGCGTCGCGCTCGGCGTCGGTGAGCGTGAAGACCTCGCGGCCCAGCTGCGGGAACGGCTGCAGGATCCGGAGACCGGCGAACAGGGCGGACCAGGCGGCCGCCGTCCCACCGAGATGCAGCGGGTGCGCGAGGCGGATGACGCCGGCGGCACACGTCTCGGGCGGGGCCGGCAGGGAGAAGGGGTTGTCCTCGACATCGGTGCAGGTGCCGTCTCCGGCGACCCGGAACGCCCGCCCCGGGCCGCCGTCCGAGGCATCCGGGTCGTTCGGGGCATCCGGGTCGTTCGGGTCGTGCGGCGCGTCCACGAGCCAGACCAGCCGGCGGGCCAGGTGCCCGAGCAGCGGGTGCGCTATGAACAAGGTTCTGAACTCGTCCACCGTCCACCGGCGCTGGGCGACGAGGGCATCCTCGAGGCGGCGGATCTGGGCGGCGCCGAGGGCCCGGGCGTCCTTCTTCAGCGTGGCGAACCGCCGGTAGGCGGCGAGTGCCTGTTCCGCGTCGTCCCGCCGGCCGGGTTTCGGGAGATCCCGGCGGCGCACGCCGTCATCGTCGTCGACATGGGGGCGCAGGTGCTCGTCGAAGCCGACGGTGAACCGGCGCCGCCCGTAGTCGAAGGTCATGCCGCCCGCCGCGTCCAGCCCCAGGTCGGGGACGAGGCGGTCGGCGAGCTGCTCCGTGCTCAGGTCCAGATCGGCGGCCAGCCGCGCGATCTTCTCGGCGGCGCGTGCGCGCAGGGCCCGGAACGCCGCCCGCTGCGAGATGCCGTGCAGGTGCGTCAGCGCCACCTCGGTGCCGATGCCGGTGAAGACGTCCAGCGCCCGCGCGGCCCGGGTGTGCCCGCCCTCGCCCGGCCAGGCGCGGACCAGCGGGGCCAGCCGGCGCACGGTCTCGTCGTCACCGACGCAGCCGAGCGCGTCGAGAGCCCAGGCGTCCTTCGCCGGTGTGCCCACCGCCCGCCAGCGCTCGAACAGCGCCCAGCCGAACGCCGCCAGCGACTCGGGGTCGGTCGCCTCGCGTACCGCCGCGATCCCGGCGTAGGGCTCGCCCGGCTTCGACAGCGCGAGCATCGTGCACAGGTGCCGGACGGCGGTCGCGGGCAGCGCGTGAACGTGGTCGCGCAGCATCACCGGGGGGAGGAGCACGGGATCCGCCCACTCCGGTACCACCGGGATGCGGCTTGGCAGCAGGTCGAGCGGGTCCGCGGACAGCAGTGCCTCGATCGCCTCGGCCACCTCGCCGCCGTGGCGGCGGGCGGCGGCGGCGACCTCGGCGTCGTGGCCGCCGCGGGCGATGGCGCGCAGGGCGTTCTCCGCCGCCCGCCGCCGGGCGCCGGGCGGCCCGAGGGCGGCCGGGACCAGCGCGGCCGCGGCCGTGGCCGGGTGACGGGCGAACCAGGCGAGGGCGTCCGCGCGCACCGACCGCAGCCGTAGCAGCCAGTCCGCCATCATGACGGCGACCTCGGTGGCGGCGTAGGGCAGCAGCCGGGCCGCGTTCGCCGCCGGCCGCTGCGCGCCGAGGTGCAGTGCCAGCGGCAGCGCGTCCAGCCCGAACCTGGCGATCAGCCAGGCGAGGTGAGCCTCGACCCTCCCGTCAGGCGGCCGCCACCGGCGCAGCTCGGTCCGGACGAGATCCTCGGGGCCCTCGGTGAAGACCGCCAGCTGCTGGTACCCGTGCAGTGTGCCGTCGCGCAGCGCCCGCAGCCGCCGGGGCCAGGACCAGTCGCCGGCGTTCCCCCAGGTGATCGTGTAACGCTCGGTGGCGGCGAACCACGCCTCCTGCTCGCCGGGTCGCCAGACGATGGCCACCTCGGCCGTTTCTGCCAGGCCGTCGATCACCACCTGCTTCGGCCGGCGCCGCGGCCCCGTCCACGGGGGGGTGACCAGGACCTTCGGCAGCATCCCGGGTGCGGCGTCCGGGGCCGCGGTGCCCGACAGTTCGGCGATCCTCGCGGCGACGCGCGCGCCGGCGGCGGGCGCCAGCAGCGGCAGCGCGGCGGCGACCAGCTCCGCGTTCGCGCTGAGGTGGGTCCGCAGCAGCTCGTCCGCGATGCGGGCGGCCGGGCCGCTGCCACCGGCTGCCGCCGGCAGCAGCCGCAGGGCGCGCACCGGGAAGCGCCTCATCGCGGCGAGCAACGCAGGCTGGGCCTGCCTGTGCTCGAGCCGCCCGAGCAGCCCGGCGAACGCGTCGTCGGTCGGCAGCGTGGCGAGGGTGGACAGCAGCCGCCGGCGCTGGTCCGTGTCGACCAGCGGATCGTCGATCCAGCGGCCGAGGAGCGTCGACACGCCTGCGCCGACACCCTCCGCCAGGGACTCGACGACGCCGCTGAGGGTGAAAGCGTCCCGGACCGACACCAGGTGGCCGATCTGGTCGACCTGGGCTGTCGACCCGACCGCCATCAGCAGCAGCAGGGCCGGTGTCCGGGCCGATGCCGCCGCGGCGGCGTGGCAGTCGTCAGCCACCCAGTCGGCCCGGGTGGGCAGCAGGTAGGACGTCATCGCCCGCTGGCCAGGGCCGTGTTCCCGGTAGGAGGCCAGCAGCGTGGTGACGCGCGCGTACTCGTCGTCACCCGCGGCCGCGAGGTGGGCCCGTACCCGCCGGGCGACCAGCAGCCAGGGCAGGAACCGCGGGGCTGCCTGCGTGTTGGGCCCCAGCCGGACGAGGGGGTACCGGTGCGGCTGGTCCATGCGGAAACCGACGTCCATGGAGAAGAGCTCGGCGGCCGCGCACGCGGCGAACCCGAGGCCGTGCACCGCCACCCACAGGTCGGCGAAGGCCACCGTCCGGGCGTCCAGCCGTCGGCGCTCGCCGAGCAGATGACACACGGCCGTGACCACCGCCGCGGCCCCGGCCGGGGTGATCTCGTCGCCGAAGCGGACCCAGTCCCGCCGCCGCGCGCTGTCCAGCCAGGGCAGTGCGGCCACGGCCAGGCTCGGCTCGCTGGCCGGATTGCCGATGATCTCCCGAAGCGGCCAGTCGTGGGCCGCGAGGCACTCCTGGACCGCGGCCGCGACCTGGGCCGCGGTGAACTCCACCGGGACGGGCGTGCCGCCGCGGCGCGGATGCACCACCTTTCGCCAGGACGCCGGGACGACAAGGCTGAGCTCGTCCGCAAGGCTGCGCTCGTCCGCCTCTCGGGTGGGTTCCCGTACCGCTCCCAACGCTGTTCCTCCTGGTCTCATCGGCCTGGTCTCATCGGCCGAGAGCGGCCGTGATGTCGAGCGCCAGCAGCTGGCGCAGGTCGTCCGTCGTGAGGTCGGAAAGCCCGCGCAGCCGGCTCGCCTGCCGGGTGATGGACCGCTCCAGCAGCTGGCGCGCGTAGCGGCCGTTGCCGAACGTCTCGCCGCGGTCGATGCCGTCGAAGTGTCGGCGCAGCACCTGCATGGAGGCGCCGTCGACCTCGTAGCCGCCGCCGCGGGCGAGCTCCTCGAAGATCGCCACCAGCTCGTCCGCCGAGTAGGACGGGAAACGGATCCGGTGGCTGAAACGGGAGGCCAGGCCCGCGTTGCTGGCCAGGAAGCGCCGCATGTCGCCGGTGTAGCCGGCCGCGATCACGACGATCTCGTCCCGGTGGTCCTCCATCAGCTTCACCAGGGTGTCGATCGCCTCGCGCCCGAAGTCGTTGCCCTCCCCGCCGGAGGACAGCGCGTACGCCTCGTCGATGAACAGCACGCCGCCGCGGGCCCGGTTGAACGCCTCCGTCGTCTTCACCGCGGTGTGGCCGACGTACTGGCCGACCAGGTCGGCCCGGGCCACCTCGACCATCTGCCCGGTGCGCAAAATGCCCATCGCCGCCAGCAGCTCGCCGTACAGCCGGGCCACCGTGGTCTTGCCCGTGCCGGGCGGCCCGGCGAAGACCAGGTGGCGGGACATCGACGGGACGGGCAGGCCCGCCTCGGCGCGCACCCGCGCCGACGCCATCAGGTCGACGAGGTCGGCGACCTCCCGCTTCACCTCGTCCAGGCCGATCATCGCGTCGAGGCGCCGCATCAGCGTGTCGACCTGCTGGCGCTGGTCCTGCAGGTCGCCGCTGCCGCCGCTGCCGCTGCCGCTGCTGCCGCTGCCGCTGCTGCCGTTGCCGTTGCGGTTCGCGCCGTGGCGTGCCGGCGCGTCGTCACCGAGGTCCGCCGGCAGCAGCCGGGCCAGCTCCAGCTCGGGCGCGTCGGGCGTGCGCGCGAGCCGGTACGCCTGCCGGCCCAGCATGTCCTCGAAGACCTGGCGGGCGACGCGGGCGTTGCCGAACGTCTCGGTGCGCCCCATCGTGTCGAAGTGCCGGCGCAGCGACTCCTGCGTCTCGTACTCCAGGGCGTAGTGATGGGTCCGGCAGAGCCGCTCGACGATCGTGACGAGCTCGGCGCTGGTGTAGCTGTCGAACTCGATGGTCCGGGAGAAGCGGGAGGCCAGCCCCGGGTTGGCGGCGAGGAAGGTCCGCATCTGCGGGGCGTAGCCGGCCACCACCACGACGACCTCGTCCCGGTGGTCCTCCATCAGCTTCACCAGCGTGTCGATGGCCTCCCGGCCGAAGTCGCTCCCGCTGCCGTCCGCCGGCGCCAGGGTGTACGCCTCGTCGACGAACAGGATCCCGCCGACCGCCTCCTCGAACTTCGCGGTGGTCTTCACCGCCGTCCCGCCGACGTGCTCGGCGACGAGGTCCGCCCGGGCGACCTCGACGATCTGCCCGCCCGGGATCACCCCGAGAGCGGCCAGGATCCGGCCGAACAACCGGGCCACCGTGGTCTTCCCGGTTCCCGGCGGCCCGGCGAAGACCAGGTGGCGCGACATCGACGGCGGCGCGTGCAGCCGCGCCTCCGCCCGCCGCCTCGCGATCTGGTGCAGCCCGACGAGCGTCGCCACCTCGTGCTTGACACCCTCCAGGCCGACCAGCGAGTGCAGCTCCGCCAGCAGCACGGCCACCGGGTCGGACGAGGTCTCCGCGTCCGCCGGAGGACCGGCCTGCTCGGGAACGCTCGGCACCGCGGGCGTCGACGGACCGCGGGCCGGGCCGTCACCACCGCCGGCGGTGATGCCCGCGGCGATGCCGCCACGGCTCTGAACAGCACCACCGCTGCCGTAGCCGCCGCTGGCGGAGCCGGCGGGGAGGCCGGGGCCGGCGGGGAGGCCGGAGCCGGCGGGGAGACGGCCAGCTTCGACGGGCACGTTGTTGTGGCCGGTGTCCACGCCGTTCAGCCGCAGGTTGGACGTCGCCGCGGCGGTCTGGACCGCGTCGCCCTGGTTCCCCCGCATCACCCCGCCGTCGATCGACACCGCCCGGGTGGTCTCCACCAGGACGCCCGGCCCCCGGTTGCCGGTCAGCTCGACGTCCGCGAGGGTCGCCTCGGTGCCGGGGGCGAGCACGATCGCCGGCCCGGCGGTGCCGTGGACCCGGCAGCCGGTGATCCGGGGGTGCGCGGAGCCGCTGACCAGAATGCCGGTGGTTCTCGCCGCGGCCACCTCCACCGCGCGCAGGGTGGGCCGGGCCTGCCCGCGGACCTCGACGCCGACCCGCCCGCCCGTCACCCGGATGTTGCGCAGCTCGGTGGTGCTGGTTCCGGCCAGCAGCACCCCGGTACGCCGGGCGCCGTCGAGGTGGCTGTCCTCCAGCAGGCCGGCCCCGCCCTCGGCGTGCAGCGCGTGGTCGACGCGCTCGACGCTCAGGCCGCGCAGCGCGGGAGCGGCGTTCCCCTCGATCGTCACGCCGACCGGGCTGCCGTTCACCTGCACCCCGTCGAGCCGCGGCGCCGAGTCGGCGGTGGCGAGGACACCTGTCTGCTCGCAGCCGGAGATCTCGCCGCCGACGAGCACCGGGACGGCCTGCTCGACCGTCACCACCCCGGCCGCGCCACCACCGCGCACGACGCAGTTCCGCAGCTCGGCGGCGGAGCGGCCCGAGGCGTGCAGGCCGTGCCCGGCCGGACGGTCGACGAGGCACTCGGTGAGGCTCGGTGCCGCGTCGTCCCGGGTGATGACCGCGTGCCCCCGGGCGCCCTGGAACGTGCAGCCGGTGAGCTCCGGGCGGGCCCGGTCGGAGACGAACAGCCCGGCGCGTCCCCCCTCCACCCGGGTGCCGGCCATCGTCAGCCGGCTCTGTTCCCGTACCACGACACCCACGCCGTCGTCGGCGCTGATCCGGCAGCCCTCCAGCCGGGGGGCACCTGTGCCGGTGGCGAGCACGGCGACGTCCGCGGTACCGGTGAACGTGCAGTCGCGGACCACCGGGGCCGCCTCGCCCGTTATCAGCAGGCCGCAGCCGGGGATGTCCGCCACGGCCACGCCGACGATCTCGGCTGTGCCGGCCTCGACGACGATGCCGGTGCCTCCGGAGCCCGTGCCGCCGGTGCCCGTGCCGCCGGTGCCCGTGCCGCCGGTGCCCGTGCCGCCGGTGCCCGTGCCGCCGGTGCCGGTGATCCGCCCGCGGTGGATCCAGGTCCGCCCGCCGCGCAGGTGCAGGGCGGCCGTCCCCGCGGCGTGGAGGTCGCAGTTGTCCAGCCGCACCCGCCCGCCGGCGACCTGGAGCAGCGGGACGTCACCGCCCCCGCCGCGGACCACCAGATCCCGCAGCCGGACCTGACCCCGGGCGAACAGCAGCGCCGCGTCCGGCGGCACCTCGATGACGACGCTGCCCGGCCCGTCCTCGGCGACCACGACGACGTCCCGGTCGAACACGAACCACTCGCGGTAGACGCCCGGCCGCACGGCGACGGTGTCCCCGGGGGCCGCCTCCGCGAGCGCCCGCCCGATCCCGCTCACTCCGCCGAGATCCGTTTCGGACACGGTGCGGACCGCTCCGGTCAACGTTTCCACCTCCTGGCGGGCACCCGCGCCCACGGCTCCCGCGCCAGACCGGCTCGCGGTCCGGTCACGATGTCTGTTCGGTGACGACGTCTGCCCCGGTCATGACGTCTGCCCCGGTCACGACGTCCCGGCCAGTTCCCGGTCGTCGACGGGTCGGCCGCCGTCGAGTGCGTAGGGGCGCTTCTCGTCGTCCAGTCCGACCGCCAGCCCCAGCTGCCGCGGCGCGTCCACGGGCGAGGTCCTCGCCACCTCGCCGCGGCCCGTGAGGGCCTCGCGCAGCCGTCCCAGCACACGCTGCTCGGCCGCGGCGTCGGTACGCCCGTTGACCACCTCACGCAGCAGCACCCGTACCGGGGCGGTGGCGCCGGCAGTACCGGCGGCACCATCGGCACCGGCGGAGCTCGTTGCGTCGTCGACGGCGAGGACGACGAACCGGGTCCCGGCGGGGAAGAGAGCCCGCCCTGGCGGATGGGCCTCGCCCGGTGCCCGCTCCGGGTTCAGCGCGTCGGTGCGGCGGGCCGTCGATGCCCAGATCACGTACTCGACGGTCTGCGTCGGCACCCGCCATGGCGCGGTGGAGACCACCAGGAAGCCAGGCTCGACGATCTGGCGGCCGGGCTGGTAGGACGCCAGATCGTCGAGGCCGATCGCCGCGGGTCTGAAGACCGGGCCCACGGCGGCCGGGAGCCGGCCCAGGCCTGCGGAGGCGCAGCGGGCCATCATCGCCAGCATCGCGGTGTCGCCCGACGCGACCTTCGGGTCGGCAGTCGGATCGGCGCTGTCACGCAGCACGGCATCGATGCGCGCAGCGGTCGCGGGCGGCTCCCCGCCGGAGAGATAGCCGCGCAGGGCGACCAGGCTGGCCAGCGGGTCGTCGGCGTTGACCCCGAGGCGCAGGCCCGGCTGCAGGGCGAGGGTGCTGGAGATGGCGCGGGCGTGCGCCTCGAACTGCCAGCCGAGCAGGGCGCGCAGCGGCTCGCGGTCCTCGACCGCCGCCCGCGGGCGTACCTGCCGCCACGACCGCCCGGCGGTCGCGGTCGCGTCGCCGGTGGGCCGCTCGGTTTCTGGGCTGGTCAGCTCGGTCGCTTTTCGATCCGGGATCCGTGCCTGGTCCGGGACCGGGTCGTCGGCGGGGCGCGCCGGGTCGGGCCGGGGTGGCAGGGGAGTCCAGGCAGCGGGGGTGGGCAGCGCGCGCCGCACCGCCGGCGGCAGCAGACCCGCGCCGGGTACCAGCCCGGCCGCCGGTGCGGGCAACGGGGCCGGGATCGGGGTGGGCAGACGCAGCGGCTCCGGCAGGCACAGCGGCTCCGGCAGGTGCGCAGGCTCCGGCAGGTGCCCGGGCACGGGCACCTGCTCGGGTCCGGGCAGGCCACAGGCCGCGATCTCGGCGCACGCGGGCAGCCAGGGCCCCACGGAAACCGGCTCGCCCGCTCCGGGGGCGCCGGCCAGGCCTGGAGCGCGAACGGGCCAGCGCCGGATCGTCCCGCCGGTGATCATCGTGCCGGGAATCTGCCAGACACCCGCGTCCGCCGCGTGCACCGGAACCCCCAGCTGGGCCACGAGCGTGTCGACCAGCGTCGCGAACGGGCCGAAGGCAGGCAGCGGATGCGGGACCAGGACGACCGGCCGCCCGCCCCATTCGGGGCACGCCCGGATCACACGGGCCAGGAACGAGACCGGCACCGCGTGGCCGAGGAGCCGGAACGTGGTGGCGCCAGCCTCGAGATGGACGACGAAGACGTCCGCCGGCGCTGCCGGGAGCCGTCGGGGCTCGGCCCATCCGACCCGGAAGAACCTGCCGGCCGCGGTCGCCAGGCTGTCGTTGACGAACCGTCTGACCAGCGGGTCCGCGACCTCCGCGGCTGTCTTGGCAGGTACGGGGGCCGGCCCCGGCCGGAAGCGCCCGCGCGGCGGCGCCGGAACACGCTCGGAGGGAGGCACGGGCGGTGGTGGGGGTGCGGCGATGGGAACGGGCCGTCCGTCGGCCCGCCATCCGACGCGGCCGGTGAGCGCAGGCGCTGTCGGTGTGCCCAGGGGGCGCTGCCGTCCCCCGGCCGTGGCGGCCGGAAGCAGCGGCTGTCTCGGGAACAGCTGCGATGGCAGTGTCTGCGCCGGTGACGCCGGTGACGCCGGTGACGCCGGTGACGCCGGTGACGCCGGTGACGCCGGTGACGCTGGTGACTGCGGCAGCCGCAGTCGCAGCGCCACCGCCGAGGACTGAGGGGCCATGACGGTCGCCCGGCTCACTGGTGCACCTTCCTCGTGTCGGAACTCGCGAATGGGAGAGTTCGGACACGCCCCTGGTCCCCACCGGGCCATCGCCCTGCTCGCTCGACCGTGAAGGTCCGGCATGAGTTCCGCGAGGCCC